>DAIRTB010000118.1:0-3951 GCA_036804105.1 Bacteroidota bacterium
AAATGGCACCTTTCAAAGGCCAGAGAACAACTTAAAAAATTAATTACCAATTTGTCAAAGAAAATGCTGGTATTATGATAAACGATAACTACAACCCCGACGAGCTTTTTCGATCTGCCTTCGAAAACGAAAAAGTTGCTTTCGACGAAAGCAGTTGGGAAAAAGTATTGCCGCTTTTAGCCGAGCGCAATAAGAAAAGAAGGCACTTTTTCTGGATCCTTCCAGCAGGTTTGCTATTGCTTGTTTCTTCGGCAATATTGGGCTTCTATACCCTTTCGGGTAATAAGTCAAATTTTTTTGCGGGTGATGAAACTTTATTAGCACAACAAAAAGACGCAGAAAAAATTAACCATGCAGCTAATCCAAACAGCAGCAATAATTTAAATCTTCAGTTGGCAGATGATGAGGATGGAAATAATTCAACAAATATAGAAAACAATCAAACCAATTTCGGGCGAAACACCATAGATAATCAAGCCATTAATACCTCTGAAGATACAAATCTGGTGAAACCTAAAAAGCAGAAAAAAGGCGAACTATTTAGAGAGAAATCCTCAGAAAAAAATAAGAAAAATGGAGGGAATAATCAAGATCAAATCAATCGGAAAGTTGGCAAGAAAGGAAAAAGTAACAACTCCTCTCCAAGTACAGGAAATTCAACCTTAGACAATTATCTGGCCGATAAATCAAATGTAACTCCAATGACTAGGCTTGGCTTTAATCTATTTTCCTCAAATCCCAATTTAAGCTTAAAGAAAAATTCACTTTCCGACGAGAATAACACTGTAAAAAAAGATAGCAAGAAAATGCAATCTGAACCTGGTTTTGTAGCAAACTACATGGCTTTAGGCTTTGGCAGTTTTCAAACTCAATCTGGGATTGGTTTTACTAATTTCCAAGTTTACCAGCAAAAAGAACACAAACACTTTATTACAGGAATTGGACTGGGTTTAGAGTATAATAAACTTGCTTTTACTGATCGACAGTACTCTGATACAAGTTATGGTTTCGGTAGCATTATAAGCGATGTAACCGTAAATCAACTTGCTCAATTCAACCTCCAATTACCACTCATTTTGGGTTATAGAATTAACAACAATCATCAACTAAAAGCCATTTTCGAGCCTACCCTTAGTTTTGGGCAGCAAATGGAAATTCGCTCGGTTGCTTTAGGGCCTTTAGATCAAACAAATCCATTGGTTCAAACGAATAAAGGCTGGCAGTACAATGCTTATTTCAGACCACAATTTAAAATTGCCTACCAATACCGTGTTTTCAGAAGTTGGCACGCAGGTATTGGTGTTCAGCAGGGAATAAATCCCCAAAACAGTGCTTATTTCTTCAACCTAAACTATCAATTCAGATGAAAAGCATCTATACAAATAGCCTATTTTTAAGCTTATTATTTTTACTTTTCGCCACAGCTTGTAATCCCTTAGAGACACCCATTCCAGGCGACCCCAAACCCGTTTTTAAATTCGAAAGCAAGGATCTACAAAGCTGGTATGCAGGAAAAAATGGGTATTACCAAGATGCTGCATTGCAAACGCTTAAAAACTATCGGATTTATGTTTCAAAATTGATAAACGAGGTAGATGGTAGTTTTTTAGCTGTTTATCTTACTGACAAGTTAGACACAACTGCATATAATGCAGATAGTAGTTTTGGGGGTAATTTTTATCCATTTGCAGCACCAGGTAATATTCAAACTGGTATTTTAGCCAGATTTACGCCAACCAACCCCAACAACATAGCTTCTACCTTATGGAATTTTGGTGATGGGAGTACTTCCACAGAAACAAACCCCTCTCACTTTTTTGCAGGAAGTGGCTCCAAAAATGTACTGTTACGATTAACAACTTTAAGCAGTTGTATTAGCTTTAGTTCAGAGCGCATTAACTTAGTTGCTTCTCAAGACAGTACCTGTTTAAGAGAGATCTTAGTTACAGCAGACTCGCTTGGAAAACCAATTCTCGAAATTGTAAATCCAGATCCGAGTAGTATTTATAATTGGACAATTGGTTCTTCATTTTTTATTGGAACACGGGTTAATTATAATGCCCAATTTCAAGGAATATTCCCCGTAAAATTGAGCATAGAAAACCCAACAACAGGGTGTAAAAGCACCTTAAACACCAGCGTTTCTTTTCCAGTGGGAATAGGTTGTCCAGCTGGATTTTCAACCACTTTAAGGAATTTCTCACAAGAGATTCCATTTTTTGTGCCTGGCATGGTTCAGATTATTTATGGTGATGCGAGTGGAAAAATATTCAATAGCAATACTATTGCACAAGATTCGGATGCATTTTTTCAGATTCTAAATCATGAGCCGTACAAGCTGAACAATTTAGGTAAACCAACCCAAAAGTTGGAAATAAAAACCAAATGTGTTTTAAAAGCAAACGACGGTAGCACCATTTCATTAAACAATGCAATTATTGTAGGTGCGGTGGAAGTGCCGAGGTAATGTCACCAAATTTCAAAAGAAAATTTGTAGGTACTGCATTTAATTAACCTTTACAAAAATCGAAATTTCACTTCCTCCTCCTCAAAAAGTAAAAACCTGAGATAAATTATCTCAGGTTTTTTACCAAACACAAAATATGAAAAGTGTACCCAGGGCCGGGATCGAACCGGCATGGTTACCCGCTGGTGTTTGAGACCAGTGCGTCTACCAATTCCGCCACCTGGGCATTTTTGTGGTGCAAAGATAGCCATACAGCTACATGAAGCAAACATTACATCGAAAAAAAATTAAAATTATTTTACCCTAAAGTTAATTAATTGGTTTTCAATAAGGTACACGAGCCGAAACGTAAGAAGCAAATGCTGGAAAAATCTCTTCCGTTAACTTCTTGAAGTTATTGTCTGGTTTTTCATACAAGAAATTAACCACTTCTCCAGCAATGTACCCACCATCTGCACTAAATATGGTGTAATGAATGCTCACTTCCCTAGCATAATTCTGATTGGTGAGATCTAAACAATATTCGTAACGCTTCTTAATCTGAATCATGCTAATCATTACCAAATAATCTGCAGCGTATTCTTGCTGCAAATAGGGGAAAATATGGTTGCTTCTTGGAATGGCTTTGTAATACGGTAACTGCCTTTCTTGAATAATCAATTTGCCTTCATCAACCTGTAAAAAACGATCTTTTAACGGATTGCTGGTATTTTTTACTGGAACATCTGCTAAATAATTAGGCATACCTTCTGCAAAAGCTTCCGTATTTAAAGCAGTTAACTGAGTAGCAAAATCGTGCCTGAAACTTCTATAAATGAGTGGTAAATCTTTTCCAGCATCGGAACTATCGTTTAAAAAACGAACCATATTGTAGCGCTTCTTCAGCTGATCGTTTAAATAATCTTCTAAAACCCAGCGGTAATAACCTCTAATTTGGCCAGGGGTAAAACCTGAGGCTTTAGAGAAATCGAAATCTGAATCTGAGTGATGTTCGTTTTCTGCATATGGAATAATACCAACCGTTTTTTCGAATACACGAGCTCCATCTCCCTCACTTTGAGCGAAAACACTGCTTATGAATGTAAACAACCATAAACTTAAAGTGGCGATTATTTTATAATGTTTTGCCAAATGTCGTTTCCAAAGATAAACACCATAAGCGATAATAGTATGGCCATGCCCACGTACTGAGCGCCAATAAGCACTTTTTCTGAAGCTGGTCTACCAGTTATCATCTCGTAAATTAAAAATACTACGTGTCCGCCATCTAGTGCTGGTATTGGTAGTATGTTGAAGAATGCAAGTACCAAAGAAAGCAAAGCGGTAGTAGTCCAAAAGCGAGACCAAACCCATTCTCCACCATACATTTTCTGAGCAATGGCTATTGGTCCACCTAAGGATTTCTGCACAGGAATATCTCCAGAGAAAATCTTTCCGAAACTTTTTACCTGATCGCTAATGGTTTTAACACCCATTTTTGCCCC
>DAIRTB010000118.1:3961-6890 GCA_036804105.1 Bacteroidota bacterium
AGCCGGAATGGCAGCAAGCAAACTGTATTTTTGAGTTCCCGTAGCTAAAGTGTCTAGTTCTGGTCTAAAACCTAAGGTTCCTTCTTTATTTACGATAGATGCCAAAGATAGCATAGAACCGCTTCTATTTACGTTTAAGATTACAGAATCGCCAGCATTATCTTTCAATGCTTTCTGAAGCTGATCGAAATAAACTACTTCAGCATTATTAACAGAAATAATTAAATCTCCAGCTTTTAAACCAGCTTTGTCTGCTGGTTCGCCAGAAACTACTTCGGCAACGGTATATTTCCTTCTTGGTGAAACGAAGAATTTCTGTTCACCATCAATTAACTGACGGGTAAAATCTTCTGGTAATAGAATATCTTTCAATGCGCCATCTCTTTCAACCTGAACGGTAATATTATCGCCCAATAAGATTTTGGTATCGTAGATTTCTTCGAAACGAACCAGTTTTTGGCCATTTACAGCAACCAGCTTATCACCATTTCGGAAACCTACTTTTTCTCCCAATTCTGAAACAGCAATGCCGTTTTTAACTGCATCGTTCGGAATAAAACTTTCACCGTAGTAGGTTAAAAGTCCTGCGAATATTACAATTCCTAAAATTAGGTTTACAGTTACACCACCAACCATTACAATTAAACGTTGCCAAGCTGGCTTAGATCTGAATTCATGTGCTTGTGGCTCAGAAGCTAGCTGATTGGTATCTAAAGACTCGTCTACCATGCCGGTAATTTTTACATAACCGCCTAGTGGCAACCAACCCACCCCATATTCTGTGTCGCCTTTTTTAAACTTGAAGAGCTTAAATCCCCAAGCATCGAAAAAGAGGTAAAACTTTTCCACTCGAATTCCAAATGCTCTTGCTGCTAAAAAGTGCCCCAATTCGTGTAGAATTACTAAAATGGACAAACCCAAAATTAATTGGGCAATCATTATTAAAACGGTCATATAATCAGAATCGATCTTTAAATAAATTGGCGCACGAAGTTACGGGTTTCTTCATCAGTAACTACGTAATTCTCATAATCGGGCTGCATGATGAACGGTATTTTGTGCATTGCGGTTTCAACTATTTTAGGTATTTGTAAGAATTTTATTTTTTCCGACAAAAATGCTGCCACAGCAACCTCGTTTGCGGCATTTAAAATACAAGGCATATTGCCTCCTTTTTTCAATGCTTCGAAAGCTAAACTCAAACATCTAAATGTTTCTAAATCAGGTTGTTCGAAGGTTAAATTTGGATATTTCAAAAAGTCGAAACGAGGGAAATTATTGGGAATTCTGTCTGGATATGCCAATGCGTATTGGATCGGCAATTTCATATCTGGCAATCCCATTTGCGCTTTCATGGAGCCATCGGTAAACTGAACAATGGAGTGAATTATAGATTGTGGATGCACAATTACATCTATTTGATCGAGCGAAAGATTGAAAAGCCACTTAGCTTCGATCACTTCCAAACCCTTGTTCATTAGCGTGGCAGAATCTATGGTAATCTTTCCGCCCATATTCCAATTGGGATGTTTCAAGGCCGCACCTAAACTTACGGTTTCTAAATCTGCATGCTTTTTACCTCTGAATGGGCCTCCTGAGGCAGTAAGATAAATCTTCTCAATTTTATTGTGCCACTCTCCCGCCAAACACTGGAAAATTGCGCTGTGCTCTGAATCTACTGGGTAAATATTAACGCCTTTTTCTCTTGCTAATTTGGTAACTAAATCGCCAGCTACAACCAAGGTTTCTTTATTCGCCAAGGCGATTTGCTTACCTGCTTCAATGGCTTTTATGGTGGGTTTCAATCCAGAATAACCCACCAAAGCTGTGAGCACCAATTCTATGGATGGCGATTCCACCACCTGCCACAAAGATTCTGAGCCTGCATACACTTGAATAAGATGCGGATCTAGCGCTGCTTTTACATAAGCATACTTGCGCTCGTCAACAATTACTACGGCTTTAACTTTGAATTTTATAGCTTGTTGAATAAGCAAATCTGCATTTACATTGCTACTCAAAACTTCTACTTCGAAAAGATGCGGATTTTCCGCTACCACTTCTAGGGCTTGAGTTCCGATGGAACCTGTAGAACCTAAAATGGCGATAACTTTCTTCTTCTGATTCAAAACGATGTGTGGTATTAAATAACAAAGATAACCGAAACAGCTAGAAATACTGTTTCAATTGATTTCGGGTTGAAATTATTCTGCGTCTCGCTTATCGAAACCTAAGCGGATGGAAATTACATTGGAGTAAAACGCCTGACTAGCATCTCCTAAATTTGTGATTGCATAATCAACCGAGAAGTTTTTCAACTTTATTCCAATACCTAAATTGGGTTGAAGCGAGGTGGTTTCTACTTCGTCGAAAGTTGGAACTCGTTGAATGTTGTTGATGCCTGCACGCAGAAAAACAGCTTTAACGTATGCTACTTCGAAACCAATGGTAGGATCGAAACTGAATCTATCGGTTGAAATGATGGAATTTCTTCTACCATCGGTATTAATGTTTAAATCGAAAGCACCCGTAACGGAGAATTTCTTAGAGAAATCTGTTTGATATGCCGCTCCAAAAACCAATCTTGGTAAGGTAAGTTCAATGTTGTTGGTTGGAATTTCGTTTCCCGTTTGCTGGAAAACTTCTCTTAATTTCGGATCGGTATTGGTAAAACGCCAAGCATTAAAGGTTGTGGTGATGTCTTTACCTACTAAGCCGAACTGCCATTTGTTAACCGTTCTTTGGATGCCCACATCGAAACCGAATCCCCAAGAATTTGCAAAATCGCCAATTACCCTTCTAATAACTTTTGTTGTAGCACCGATTCTCCATTTCTCATCCTTCGTTTGGCGAGCATAACTCAGGAGAAATGCATAATCGGCTGCTGAAAAGGAACTTACGTTGTTATAATTTACTTGTCCGTTTGGAT
>DAIRTB010000119.1:0-6868 GCA_036804105.1 Bacteroidota bacterium
AATTCCACCACATTGTGCCATAGCTTCTACAATGAGCACCCCTGGCATTACAGGATTTCCAGGAAAATGGCCTTGAAAAAATGGCTCGTTTATACTTACGTTTTTTACACCAATTACATGATTGTTAGACATTTCCACAATTTTATCCACCATTAAAAATGGAAAACGATGTGGCAACATCATCATAATTTGGTTTACATCATAAAGCGGCAGGCTGTTTGGATTGTAAACTGGAATGGCTTTTTTCTGAATACTTTTTTTAAGTACTGTTTTAATTTTTTTCGAAAAAGCAACGTTAGAACTGTGCCCGGGTTTTGAGGCCATTATATGCCCTTTTAGTGGTTTCCCAACCAATGCTAAATCGCCAATTATATCTAACAGTTTATGTCTAGCTGGTTCGTTCTGGAACCTAAGATCTACGTTGTTTAAAATGCCTTCTGAGCGAACTTCAATATCATCACGATCGAAAATAGCAACCAGTTTCTTACGCTGATCTTCGGTAATTGGTTTATCTACTACTACGATTGCATTATTTAAATCGCCACCTTTAATTAGGTTATTGGCTACAAGCATTTCCAATTCGTGTAAGAAACAAAATGTTCTACTTGCAGAAACTTCTTCCTTAAAATCTTCAATCTGATTTAGTGTAAAGTGTTGTGTTCCAAGCACTGGCGATTGATAATCGATCATAACCGTTACCTTAAAACCATCGTAAGGCATGGCAATAATTTCTACATCTTTTTCTGGATCGTAAAAACGAATGGTATCTTCAATTACAAAAAATTCACGTTCTTTTTCTAGTTCTTGAATCCCAACTTTTTCAATTGCTTCTATAAATTGGATTGAACTACCATCCATAATTGGAGGTTCTGGTCCATCAATTTCAATGTGTGCATTGTCTATGCCTAAGCCTGCTAATGCAGCCAAAACGTGTTCAACCGTATGAATTCTTACGCCATTCAAACCAATAGTGGTTCCTCTGGAAACGTTTACCACATTTTCTGCCAAAGCATCCACAATTGGCTGCTCAGGTAAATCAATTCTTTGAAATTTAAACCCGTAATTTTCTGGTGCGGGTTTAAAGGTTAGTTTTACTTTAGCACCGGTGTGCAAGCCTACACCACTTAGACTTGCCTCTCCAGCTAATGTTTTTTGTTTTTCCATTTTACTAGTTAAACCTTATCTTTTAAGAGTTGTTCTAAAGCTTGAATACGCTTTTCTAACTCAGGTAAATTTTTGTTGATGGCAATAATTCGCATGGTGTCTTTATAAGGATTAACCGGCGAACCGAACCATTTGCCATTGGGTTCGTTTATGGATTTGGCAACTCCACTTTGTGCTCCAAACTGAGAGCCAGGCGCAATGTATAAATGACCAGCGAAACCAACTTGACCACCAACTACACATTGCTTATCTAGTTTGGTACTTCCAGAAATTCCCGCTTGTCCAGCGATTACAGTATTCTCTCCAATTTCAACATTGTGTCCAATGTGCACAAGATTATCAATTTTTACTCCTTTTCTTATAATGGTACTTCCAATGGTTGCTCTGTCTATGGTTGAATTAGCTCCAACTTCAACATTGTCTTCAATATTCACATTGCCAGTTTGGGGTACTTTTCTGTAGGAACCATCGCTTTGCGGGGCAAAACCAAAGCCATCTGAACCTATAACTACCCCTGAATGCAAAACACAATTATTTCCAATTTCCACATTGTGATAAATGCGAACACCAGAAAAAATCAGAGAATTGGAACCTATAATACTGTTATCTCCAACTGAAACGTTGGAGTATATTTTTGTATTGCTACTAATTTTAACATTTTCTCCAACAAAAACAAAAGGGCCAATGTAACAGTTTTCTCCAATGTGGGCTGATGGCGAAATAAATGCAAGTGGATGAATACCTTGGTGATGATTTGGGTCTTCTTGAAATTTTTGAAGTAGTGTTGTGAATGAAGAGTAAGCATCGCTCACTAAAATAATTGCCTTTGCTTTATTCTCTGTTATTTCAGTGCCTCTATTTAAAATGATGACACCAGCGTTGGTTGTGTTTAAAAAGGGTAGGTACTTTAAGTTTGCTAAAAAGGTTACCGAATCAGATTGGGCTTCTTCAATTTTTGCAAGCTTTGTAACTTTTGTAGTTGAATCACCAATTAATTCACCTTGTATCAATTCGCAGATTTCTCCTGCAGTGTATTGCATTTTATTTATTTGGTTCTTGCAAAGATGGCAAAACCTAGCAAATTAAAAAAATATTAGCGCAATTTGTAAAGCCTTATGTTTTGATAATTTCTTTTTTCTGCCGATGATTGCTTAACTGTATTCTTTAATCTTACTAATTTCCTATTTATGCATTAAAACTGGAGCTTAAAAATAAAACCCAGAAACAAATGCTTCTGGGTTTTTCTGATTAATATTTTTAACTTGGACTACATCATGCCGCCCATGCCACCGCCACCTGGCATGCCACCACCTACTGGCTCTGCATCTGCATCTTCTGCAACTACACATTCGGTGGTTAACAACATACCTGCAACTGATGCTGCGTTTTCTAAAGCAACCCGAGTAACTTTGGTAGGATCTATTACACCTGCAACTAACAAGTTTTGGAATTTATCTGTACGAGCATTGTAACCGAAATTACCTAAACCTTCTTTAACTTTTTGTACAACGATAGAACCATCAACCCCTGCATTTGCTGCAATCTGACGCAATGGCTCCTCTAATGCTCTGCGAATGATATCGATACCAGTTTTTTCGTCAAGATTTTCTGATGAAACTCTTTCTAAAGCTTTGATACCTCTAATATAAGCTACACCGCCACCTGGAACTATGCCTTCTTCAATAGCTGCTCTTGTAGCATGTAAAGCGTCATCAATACGATCTTTTTTCTCTTTCATTTCAACCTCAGTGGCTGCACCAACGTAAAGAACTGCAACACCGCCAGCCAATTTAGCCAAACGCTCTTGTAATTTCTCACGATCGTAATCGCTTGTAGTGCTTTCTATCTGAGCCTTAATTTGGTTAACTCTTGCTTTGATATCTTCGCTAGCGCCTGCACCATTTACAATGGTTGTATTGTCTTTATCGATGGTTATTTTCTCAGCTTTACCAAGGTAAGTTAAATCAGCATTTTCTAGTTTGTACCCACGCTCTTCGCTAATTACAGTACCGCCAGTTAAGATGGCAATATCTTCTAACATTGCTTTTCTTCTGTCGCCAAAACCTGGAGCTTTAACAGCTGCAATTTTTAACGAACCACGAATTTTGTTTACTACCAATGTTGCAAGTGCTTCGCCTTCAACATCTTCTGCAATAATTACAAGTGGTCTGCCAGATTGAACAACTTTTTCTAAAACTGGCAACAACTCTTTCATGTTGCTAATTTTCTTGTCGTAAATTAAAATGTAAGGCGACTCTAAATCGGCTTCCATTTTATCTGCATTGGTAACGAAATATGGAGATAAGTAACCACGATCGAACTGCATACCTTCCACAACATCAACATAGGTTTCTGTAGATTTAGCTTCTTCTACGGTGATAACACCTTCTTTGGTAACTCTACGCATTGCATCGGCAATTAATTTACCAATTACAGAATCGTTATTAGCTGAGATGGTTGCGATTTGCTCTACCTTGTTGAAATCGTCGCCAACTTCCATAGAAAGGCTTCTTAAACCTTTAACTACCGAAAGAACTGCTTTGTCGATACCACGCTTTAAATCCATTGGGTTTGCGCCCGATGCCACGTTTTTAAGACCCGCTTTTACAATTGCTTGAGCTAAAACGGTTGCAGTGGTAGTTCCATCACCCGCAATATCTGCGGTTTTAGAAGCTACTTCTTTCAACAACTGAGCGCCCATATTTTCAATTGGGTCTTTCAACTCAATTTCTTTTGCTACGGTAACACCATCTTTGGTAACAATTGGAGAACCGAATTTTCTATCGATTACCACGTTTCTACCTTTAGGACCAAGGGTTACTTTAACGGCGTCTGCCAAAGCATCAACACCTTTTTTTAGGGCATTTCTTGCCTCTACATCGAACTGAATAATTTTTGCTGCCATTTTTCTTTAGAATTTAAATTAACCAATAATTGCCAAAATATCAGACTCACGCATAATGAGGTAATCTTTACCTTTGATGGTAATTTCTGTACCAGCATATTTACCATATAGAATGGCATTGCCAACTGAAACAGTCATTGGCTCGTCTTTTTTGCCATTTCCAACTGCAACTACAGTACCACGTTGTGGTTTTTCTTTCGCCGTATCGGGAATAATAATACCACCAGAGGTCTTTTCTTCTGCAAGAGCTGCTTCAACTAGCACTCTATCTGCAATAGGTTTGATGTTTACTGACATGTTTTGATAAATTTTATTGTGTTTAAACGTTTGTTTTTCTCTTTTCTAATGTTACAATAGCTATGCCATCGGGTGGAAATGACAATTCTAACCCTTAAAAATCTGTTTTTGACAGTAGAAACTGACATTTTTGGCAGAGGCAGATGAAAATTTTTCAGAACCTGTTTACAATTACACAACTTTTACTTAATTTTTCGTTTTTAATCGTAAGTAAAAATAAGGAGATCTTAAGATATGAAAACGCTTCACGATCAATGGTTCAGCACCGGATTAATAGACTTCGAATACAAAAAGTATGTGTTACTAGATTACCTTCAATACATTGAATCTAATTTTGGCAGAAAAAGACTTTTTCCTTTTTTGGCCGATTTAATTAACCACTACGAGCAAGTTCAGGCTACATTACAAGGCAAGCAGGCATTGGCCAACCTGTTTCCTAAATCGCTTAACGCTGTAGATTTGGAGCAAGCTGTGTTGAAATATGAAAGCTTGTATCAAGACCCAGAAGCACTTGCGGAGTTGGAGCAAATTTTGGCTTTTGCCTCTGAGGCTATGAAAGATGAAATTATGAAAGGCAAAACCATTTACGATGAAATTGAATCTGAAATGGTTCTTGAGCCTTTGGGCATAATGCCACTGAATCAGCAAGCTGGATTCTTGCTAATTGGCTCCGAAAGAAGCAAGGAAGTTTTGGCCTATAGATATGAAGTAAGCATTTTTACCGATGCGAGGAATAAATACAGAGGAATCAACACCCGATTTATAAAAGCCTTCAATACCAGCATTGTAAATACGCCAAATAATATAAAGCTACAGCTAATTCAAATAGAAAAAGATTTACCGAATCCAGCTACTTATTTAAGCGTATTCAAAAACTGGTATGCCTTAGACCATACTTTATTGCCATTGGCTAAGCGAAACTTGGTAAGATATATTGCGGGGCAGGGTAGGTGAGTGTTTAGGCTTGAACACAACTTTATGAATAGTTTTTAGATTATGGTTCAAACTTTTAAGAGGTTTTAAAGTTCAACTTTCAAGCATTTTTGCAAAAAACTGAAAATGTGTTTCGAAATCATTAATTTTATCGGATGAAACGAGTTAATCTCTTAATTATAATGGGTTTATTATTTGTATTTTTTGGATGTAAGGAGGAAATTGCAACTCCAGTACCTCCAATTGACGGAGCTCCAAATCTAGTTATCTCGGTAAAGCATGGTTTCGATAACCAAGCTTTGCATATCGACTCCACCGTTCATATTAATGCTGCCGGTAACGATGTTCGTTTCAGTGCCATCCGATATATTCTTTCAAATTTCGAATTGAGAAAAACGAATGGTGAAACAGTTAAACTACCAGATACTTACGCATATTTCAATGCGGCGGACGCTGATAATTACCTAGATATCCCAAATTTTCCAGCAGGAGATTACGATCAGATTAGTTTTAAACTTGGATTAGATTCAGTTGTTAATCATGGCGATTATGCGGTTTATCCTGCCAATCATCCGCTTAATCCATTGTTTAACCAATTGTATTGGGGCTGGCAAGGAGGTTATGTATTTATAGCTATTGAAGGTCAATTTGCTGTAAATCAGCCGCAACCAGAATTTTTCTTCTACCACATTGCAACCGTTCCTTTGGCTACTAACTATACGCTTCCATTGAACATGAAGATGGAAAATGGAGTTGCTAAAACGATTAACTTGAATTTCGATGCTACTAAGATTTTTAAATCGCCATTAAATATCGACCTAAACGTTGATGGCACCTTTACACATTCTGGTCCTGACGATGTTCTAGCAGCTAAGGTTCAAGAGAACTTAAAAGATGCATTCACTTTAACTTCAGTTCAGTAAAATGTTAAGAGCGCTTCTTGCAGTATTTCTTTTGTTTTTCGTTCTCATTTCTTGTAAAAAGGAGGAGACCACCGAAGTACATAAAACAACCCCTTTTACTTTTATTTTACCCCCAGGATTTCCGCAACCCAATTTACCAAGCGATAATCCGCTTACTGAAGAAGGTATAGCTTTGGGAAGGAAACTGTTTTACGACCCTGTTTTATCCGTAGATTCTACTCAATCTTGTGCAACTTGTCATAAAGCCAATTTCGGATTTTCAGACCGCAATCAATTTAGTTTTGGGGTTACTGGAGCAGAAGGAAAAAGAAACAGCATGGCGGTTTTTAACTTAGCTTGGCATAACCAATTTTTTTGGGATGGAAGAGCTGCAACTATTCGCCAACAGGTTTTAATGCCGATTGAAGATCCAGTGGAAATGAATCACAATTTGGCTCAATTAACCAACTACTTAAACGAACTGCCAAGTTATAAAGCAGATTTCAAAAAAGCCTTTGGCGATGAAACCATTAATGAAACTCGTTTAGCATTAGCTCTTGAACAATTCTTATTGATTTTAGTAAGTGGAAACAGCAAATTCGATAGCGTAACTGCCGGACTTTCAAATTTTACTCCTGAAGAAGAACGTGGAAGATTGCTGTTTTTT
>DAIRTB010000120.1:0-6852 GCA_036804105.1 Bacteroidota bacterium
TCTCCTTCTCATAATCAGTCCAGCTCTTAACAAAAAATTAGAAAAAAAAAACTTTCTTCACAAAAGTTCAAGTTCCCATTTCTTAATTAATTATTAGCAACTTTCCGAGTCTCTCTATTTATCTGGGTTTTATAGTCTTGATAAGGAACTTATCCTTCGCATTTTTCTTAACATTCTGATCATTAAACATTTTATGAAGATCAATCAACAATTTTAAAATTTCTTGTTTTCTTTCGAAAAATTTTTTGAGCTTCATGCAAATCATGACTTCGTTTTCGTAGTAGCCTCCAAAAATTATAAAACTCCGAGATTCCTTTACAATCCAATTTTCGGTAATAATCTTGAGGTAAAACAAGTATTCAACTTTCCAATTAAAGAAGATGAAACAGACTTTAAAAAAGTACCTCGACGTGTTAAGAAAGACCTTGGCTTTGATAGCTTTGGGATTTATTATCGTGTCATTTCAATTCCATAATTCCAGAAGCAATTCTGTTGAAATTGTAATTACCAATAAAAGCTGCTATCCCTGCATTCCCAAGCTTGCAAGGTTTTTAGAAAGAAAGGACGTAAAATTTCATTTTCTTGTAAAGGGAGATAATCTGGATAAGCTTCGTCCAACCTTTAAAGATTTGAGAACTACTTTCCCTGAAATGAGAATTGAAACCAAGGTTAAAAAGACTTTTGGTAAAGTTAAGCTGTCGCCCTATGTTGTTTACAACGGGAATGACCTACCCTATCTAGATATGTTTTCGGGTTCTGATTTCGATTCTACGCAACTAATGGTATTTCTGAAGCAACATAGGCTGATTGCAAACTGAATACGAGGTTATCTTACAAACATTTCTTTGGATTAAGAAATTATTAAGCTTTTGTTATGACAGCTTAAATTTAATGTAAAGCATTAATTTTGCAACACGTTTATGGTAAAAGTTTCTGTACTCCTAATATTTTTTAGCTTATTAATTTCCTTTCAAGTCAAAGCTGAAAATAATCCATCAAAAACTGAGTTTACAGAAACTTTAAGAAAGAAAGCCTTCAATTCAAAACAGACCAATAAATCGGTAGTAAAATCCAGAAATTACGAGATCAATGTTCCTTTGTTTTTCATTGTAAACCAAGAAACCAATAAATTGGTAAACGTATTTACAATTAAAAGCAATAAATTCTATCTTCCTACCAACCCCACTTTCGAAATTAGGTAGGTAAAATTACCAACTCTTGCATTTTTACAAATTAGATAAAATGTGCTTTTTGGAGTCTAAGGTAATTATTAGGTTATAAGCCAGACGTCGTTTTCGAGAATAAAAACATCATCTAAACAAATAAAAAGCCAAAATTGGTTTTTATGCTTTATGTTTGAGCTCATCCTTTTTTAAACTTTTAATCTATCTTAATGAAAAGATATTTACTTCTTGGATCACTTTTTTTAAGTACATTATTATCTGCCCAATCTCAAAAAGAAATTGGCATTGTTATAAGCCCGGCAAACATCAACATTGTAACCGACGGTGAAGCGGCTGAAAGCATTTACACCGTAAACTATGGCGCTAGAGGTGTCATAACATGGGATCGGGTATCTGTAAACGTAGGAATTTTACATCTAACCCAAGGTGCCAAAACCACTTTAATTTCTACACCATCCAATGAGTTAATTTCCTTTTTCAGAGCAAAAGGAATAAGCATTCCAATTGGCGTTGATTATAATATTCTTAACAATGAGGCTACTAAAATTTTTGCCGGCGTTGCCTTACACACTGCCTACATTTGTTGCCAAAATACCACTTTAGAAACCAATGGTACTGTTACCAAACTGCCAAAATCAGATAATAACCCATTCGAAAGTTTATACTTTGGTTTCAATTTTGGCCTAGGAATTAAGCAACAAATAAACGACAAATTCAATCTTTTAATTAGACCA
Organism: Bacteroidota bacterium; assembly: GCA_036804105.1. Classification (GTDB taxonomy): domain Bacteria; phylum Bacteroidota; class Bacteroidia; order UBA7662; family DAIRTB01; genus DAIRTB01. The sequence goes on from DAIRTB010000120.1 coordinate 1,919, forward strand.
AATTATATACATCAATTAAGAGCATCAACTAGAACTGTAAACAATATTGAGATTAACAATCCTAAATTCAGATCTTTTGCTATGGATTTCGGATTGATGTACCGACTAAAAGCGAAGTAAAAAATTTTATATATAATTTTTATTAACATTTTTTACTCCTTTAAGTGGTTAAAAATAAAAGTCAAAATGTTTTAAAATTTAATTCAGCTTTTTTGCAATACTGTTGCCAAATTTTATAGAATGCCAACTAGAAACATACTTATATTTATAGTTGGTCCAACTGCTGTTGGTAAAACCTCATTTGCCATAAAACTAGCAAAGCATTTCGAAACGGAAATAATTTCGGCAGATTCTAGGCAATTTTTTCAGGAAATGAATATTGGTACTGCCAAACCTAGCCCTGAAGAACTAGCTGAAGTGCCACATCATTTCATCAACAACTTGAGTGTTGCGAGCAATTACAGCGCTGGTGTTTTTATGGATGATGCCCTAGAGCTTCTCAACCAAAAGTTTTCCGAAAAACAAATTATGGTGGTATGCGGTGGCTCTGGACTTTATCTCGACGCACTCGCCTTCGGCTTAGATGAATTTCCAGAAACTGACCTCAACTTAAGAGATCAACTCACGCAAATTTTTCAAACAGAAGGCATAGGAAAGCTCAATGAAATGTTGATGGAGTTAGACCCGGATTACTACCAGTTGGTTGATCAGCAAAATCCGCAACGCTTAATGCGAGCCATAGAAATTGTGCGGCTTACCCAACAACCTGTAGCAGAAAGCAGAAAAAAAATTGCGGCAACCCGTAATTTTGATATGCTATGGATTTGCTTCAACCTAGATCGCAAGATTTTGTACAATCAAATTAACCAGCGAGTTGATTCAATGATTCAGGCAGGTTTGGTAGCCGAAGTTGAAAGTTTAAAGCCGTACAGACATCACCCAGCATTAAAAACCGTTGGGTACAAAGAAATTTTTCAGTTTTTAGACGATGAAATTTCGCTCCCAGAAGCCATTGAGCTCATAAAACGAAACACTCGCAGGTACGCCAAAAGGCAACTTACTTGGTTCAGAGCTAAGTCGATTGACCATTGGTTGAATCCATCGGAAATAGATACAGCCATTAATTTAGTTCAGGAAAAACTCAATGAATTAGTATAACCTATTGATTTGATGGTATTTATCTTTCCGATAGAAACATTTTTTCACCATTAAGGAGTGAAGTTTAGTTAAGAATTTGCTTCGCTGATTTTCTATTTAACACAGCGTTAAGGAGATACAAAGAGTCGTCGCAAAAAATAAACTCCCTAATGTTAGACCCATAAACGGGTCTTGATTATTTGAGGATTCAAATATCTACAAAGATTTGACCCCTCTGGGGTCAATAAAAATTGCTAAGCGTTTTAATCGATTTCCTGAATTGATTCTTCGAAATAAATTCCGTACTCCTTCAATTTCTCTAAGCAAACTTTGTAAGCTTCTGGCATTGTAGGAATGCGCACACCTGTGAAATTCAGTTTTCCATCCAAATAAGCATGAAGCAAAATGGCAACAGGCAGCCCCACTGTTTTAGCCATAGCTGTTTTGTGCTCGTTTTCGCCTTTCAGTTTAAAGCTAGATGCAAGCTTGTATCTTTTATTGTTGATGATGTAATGCACCTCGTGAAACATCACAATGTAGTCTTTGTCGTTTGGTGCAAGCCCAAGCTTGGGCTCTAAGATTTTCTGAAGAACCTCCGCCGGACTAAAGGCTCCATCTAAATTCATGGGTTCATTTCCATTAAAAAATCCTGCAAAATCAAACTGGGAGAGAATTAAATATTTATGCTTAGAAAAATCAGCATCCTGATTTAAATAACTGCTAAACCGTTCAATTGCATTTCCAGCAGTGGTGGGCAAGAAAATCTCTAAAAAATCACTTGGCGAATCTTGAGGTTTAAAGTCAATTTTATAAGAATCATCGTTTAGACCCAACGCAACTACTGCTTGCCAACCATACACAAATTCTGGGTAACGGAGGGTAAGTCTTTGCAGGACTTCAATATCTTCTAATTCGTAAATTTTTTGGTAGGACAATGAATCTCGATTCAAATAAGCAGCAAATGTTCCAATGTTATCAATTTCTACCAATTCCGCTTCCCGATAAAGTCTTTGATAAGGCAGCACATGCAATTTACCCTTGCTCAGGTATTTTGCGGGTCCGCCGCTACCTGCCAAAATAATATTTCTAGGGTTCCAGCTAAATTTATATTTCCAAGGATTATCATCAGACTCTGGGGCAATTAATCCACCTGCATAACTTTTAAAACCCGTAATTCTTCCGCCCTCGCCTTTTATCCGCTCGAAAATCTCCATTGCCGACATGTGGTCGATTCCTGGATCTAAACCAGCTTCATTCATAAAAAGCAAGCCTGCGTTTACTACATCATCATTCATTTTAGCGAGCTCATCGTTTACATAAGATGCTGTAAATAAGCTCTTTTTAAGAGCTAAACACTGCTTTGCGATGTGAATATGCATGTGAGCTGGTGCAAGAGAAATCACCACGTCGTTGTTAGCAATCTCGGCTTTTAATTGATTATCGTTAAAGAGATCTAGCTCAATTGCTTTGGCAAATTTACTATTTCCTGCTTTTGCTTCAGCCCAACAAAGATTTAGGTCGCCAATGGTTACGAGCCAATTTTCTTTTTCAGCGTTTTCAATAAGGTAACTTATAAGGTATTGGGTAGATCTACCCGCCCCAATCATTAAAATCTTTTTCACTTTAAAATTGAATAACTTTACAAAATGCGCTCAAAGGTAATGGTTAGCGCACTGAAATATGCCAAAAGAGATAGAAATTACAAGTGTGCTTACCGCCTATGCCGATGTAAGCGAATTAAACAAGAAAGACATATCACTTCTTACCAAAGCTGCTGAGGCCACAAAGTTGGCTTATGCACCTTATTCTGAATTTAGAGTTGGGGCAGCCATCTGTTTCGAAAACGGAGAGGAATTGAGTGGCAGCAACCAAGAAAACAGCTCCTTCCCTAGTGGATTGTGTGCAGAGCGAGTGGTTTTATTTCATGCCATGCATCAACATCCAAACGAAAAAATTGTTGCAATTGCCATTACGGTAGATTCAGAAAAAAATCCAAAAGACCGACCTGTTTGTCCTTGCGGTGGATGCTTACAAGTGCTTTCAGATTTAGAGTACCGCCAAAAAATGCCTTTACGCTTTATTCTTAAAGGCATGGGCAAGGAGGTCTGGATTTTAGAAGGCGTTAAGCAATTTATGCCGTTTAGATTCTTACTCTGAATGGAGAATAGATAATGGAGAATTGAGATTTGATAAAGAAGAATAGATATAGAAGAATTGATAATGGATAATGGATATATCTTATTCCTAATTCCTAATTCCTAATTCCACACTAGTCCTTAGAAAATGCTCAATTGAGATCCTGGTTCTTCGGGTTTATCAGACTTGTTTATCTTAAATACAATGGTAGAACCTGGTGCAACTTCATCACTATCCGATCCATTGCTCCCACCCTTTTCTGGTTCATCATCCGAATCAACAGCAGCTTCTACGGTATCTTCTTCTGGCTCTTGAATTTCATCTTCGGTTTCTACTGGAATGATTGAAATCACCTTGTGGTCTGTTAATTTATTGCCCAAAGCTTTCCATCCTTTTACCTCAATAAGTATAGCGAGATTTATTTCCTGGGTTTCTTGCTCGCCTTTTAAGGGCTTGGTTACCAATTGAATAGTTGGTGTGTCTGCAACGCTGGCGTAAAGCAAAGCAGCGTTTTTATCCTCAGAAATAAAAACAAAATCTTTATTTATGGTTGTGGTTTCAATTAAGAAACGTTTAACATAATGAAGCTTGCTTCCCGGATTGAAATGAATAGCTGTGATTGGTTTCTGCGGTTTAAACTTGCCGATGTGAAACAATTTGGTTGGGTCGTAGCGATTGGTTAATTCGAAATCGGTAAGCTCGTAAGCGCCATCTTTTTTTATGGTGAGAATAAGGTCTCCGCTATCGAAAGATCCCAGTTTTCTACCTCTGCCGTCGGTGTTTAATCTGCCGATGGTTTCATCGAACCAAATAAATCTACCACCTAAACTTGAGGCACCTTTGGCTTTAAACAAGATTCGTTTAATGGGGTATCTGCAAGCAATATTCCCTTGCGATGCTCTGCCTTTTATGGCTATTTCAGCAAAATCGAAATCAAATATTTTCTTCTTGGCTGGCGATCCTGGCGTTAGATAAACGGTAACGATCTCTGATTCGGAGTTCGGATTAGCAGTTAAATACAAGATTTTGGAGTTGGCCTCGCCCTTGGTTAAATCGTATTCTTTATCTCTGGTAATGCCCGAAATGTTAAACCGTTTGGCATACGTGTACCCCGATTTGCCGTCTAGATACAGTAAGTTGTAGGCAGTTCTATCATCGTTTTTCTTCCAAACTGCAACATGGAGAATATTTTTGCCTAAGAAAGCTTTTTCTGAAACCTTGGTTACAATGAATTTTCCATCCTTTCTAATCACCAAAACATCGTCTAGATTTGAGCAATCACCTACGTACTCGTCTTTCTTGATGCCGAAACCAACAAATCCTTCCGTTCTATTTACATACAATTTCTCGTTCGCAATGGCCACATTTGCCGCTTCAATGGTATCGAAACCTTTGATAATGGTTTTCCGCTCTCTGCCAGCACCGTATTTTTTTAACAAATTATTGTAGTAGGCAATGGTGTACTTGGTGAGATTGGCCAAATGATGCGCCACTTGCTCCATTTCGGCTTCCAAAGCTTTGATGAGTTCGTCGGCTTTGAACGAATCGAATTTTGAGATGCGTTTAATTTTGATTTCCGTTAGCCTAATAATATCGTCTCTTGTTAAGATTCTTCTAAGCAGTTTCTTGAAAGGATCTAAACCAGAATCGATGGCTTCAAT
>DAIRTB010000121.1:0-6815 GCA_036804105.1 Bacteroidota bacterium
TATCCAGATTCTGTAAACGCCAATTACACGCAAGTACAAATTTTGATGGATGGAGTGCTTGAAGAAGAAGCATGGGTAAATGCTGTAAAAATCAGCAACTTTACCCAGAGAGAATTGCAAGTAAACGAGCCAGCAACTGAAAGAACCGAAGTTGCCGTTCTCTATGACGACAAAAATTTATACATCGGCGTTTGGTGCTACGATTCTGATCCTGAGGGAATTATTGCCAAAGAAAACCGTCGAGATTTCCCCTTCAACTTAGACGATAACTTCAAAATAATCCTAGACACCTACAACGATAAGCGAAATGGTTTCATGTTCATTATCAATCCACGAGGTGCAAGAGCAGACTTCCAGGTGTTTAATAATGGAACTTCCATCAACAGTTTTTGGAACGGCGTTTGGGATGTAAGAACTACTCGAAATTCTGGAGGTTGGTTTGCTGAGGTGGTTATTCCGCTTTCAACCTTAAAGTTTCGAGATATGGCTTACCAGGAATGGGGCATCAATTTCGAGCGAAATATTAGAAGGAAACGGGAGGAGGTGTTTTGGCAAGGTTGGTCTAGAGATGCTCGCATTGAAAATGTGAACCGAGCGGGCACTTTAACAGGTTTAAATCAGCTTAACAACAAAGCTTTTGTTGAAATTAAGCCGTATGCGATTGGTGGAGTAAGTAATAACGCCTCGGTAACTACGCCAGAATATAATGTTGGTGGCGATATCAATTATCTGATCAGTCCAACATACCGATTAAACGTAACCGTTAATACCGATTTTGCCCAAGTGGAGAGCGATCGCCAACAGATCAACCTAGAGCGTTTCCCGCTATTTTTCCCTGAATTGCGAGAATTCTTTTTAGAGGGAGAAGACTTCTTCGATGCTGGTTTCGGTGGCAATAGAATTGTTCCATTTTACACCAGAAGAATCGGTTTAGATTCAGAGCGCAGACCTGTACCCATTTTAGCAGGAGCAAGAATTTTGGGCAAGAATCAAAACAGCACTTTGGGTGCCATGAGTATTCAAACCTTGGCTACCGATAACGAACCTGCCACAAATTACAATGCTTTCAGTTGGCGGCAAGATGTTTTAAAAGAATCGGTTGTAGGTTTTATGAATGTGAACAAGATTACCGCCAATGGATTTCACACTACAACTGGTGCAAATTTCAGATACAACACCACCCGCTTTCTAAAAACCAAAAACCTGAATTTCGGAGGAGCTTACATCAGAACCTACAATCAGCAAGAAGGTTGGAGAGGCGATGCATTTGCTTATCGCTTCTTTGCAGGATTTCCCAACGACAAGTACTCAATTTTTGCGAGTACACAACGATCGCCGGAAGGTTTTAATCCAGAAGTTGGACTGATGCGTAGAACTGCTTTCAAGGAATATTTTTATACTGGCTCTTTCAATCCGAGGCCCAAAAGTCGTTTTTTATGGGTTAGACGATTCGAGTTTGTGCCCTTTGAAGCTACCTACACCCAATACGATTTAACCAACGAGTTACAAACCCTTTTGCTAGAAGCTAGACCCTTTGGTTTTAGCACTCGAAAAGGTGAATTTTTAAACATTGGAGTTCAGCGTCAGGCGGAAGGACTAAACCAAGCCTTCAACATTAGAACAGATTTGAGTTTAGATTCTGGAACCTATTGGTTTACAAGAGCTTACTTCGGAGCTGGAACTTTCGGCGGAAGAGTATTATCAGCCAACGCACGTATTTCAGTTGGCGAATTCTACAATGGAAATTCAGAAAGTTTTGTGTTAGAAACTCGGTGGAGAATTTCACCCATGATGGCATTGGCATCTTCCGCAGAACTAAACAATGTGATTTTACCGAATGGATCTTTCCAAACTAGATTGTTTACGGCACGGTTAGATTATGCCTTCAACCCTCGATTGTTCGGCTTATTTTACTCGCAATGGAACAACAACGACGAGGTTTTTCTTACCAATTTCCGACTTCAGTGGATACCCAAAATTGGCTCAGATTTCTTTTTAATTGTGAATAGAAATTGGCTTACCACCAATGGCGATTGGAGAACCCAACAAACAACTATTTTGGCCAAATTTATCTGGCGCTTTGTTGTTTAGTTCTTTACGTATTTAACAAAAAACCATTCTTTGTTTAACATTCTGAAATACATGGCAGAATAATTATCGTTTTGGAGGTTTTTAATCTCCCAAACTCTTTGGTCAGATTGGGCTTTATTAAGCAATTCGAAATTGTAATACACTTGTTGTAAGGCATTTATCTGAAAATCGAGTACCCAAAGTGAGTCTGTAACCGTGTAATTTTCCTCTTCGCCTTGATTTTTAATTTCAGTAACCTGAACTGGAAAAACAGTTCTGCTTTTTTGAAAAGCTTGATCTTTAAGAAATTTCTGAAGAAAAACACTAAAATCCTCGCCACCTTCAACAATTGAATCAAGCTTAAAACTTTTGGGGTCTTTAACCATAAAAACCGAATCTATCTGCGTTCTATATTTAGCTAGAATTTCGTTTTTCTGGTCTAAGCTGGCAATGGCTTTATTGAATAAATTATCCAGCTCTAAATTTTTAGATTGAAGGCCTGAAATTTTACGAGACAAATCTTCGTTGGTTTCTTTAAGTGCCTCTATTTGTTTAGATTGATTGCTACTTTTCTCGTTGGCCAACTGCAATTCAAACTTAAGGTTGTCGCTTTGTTTATTGCCAGCCGCAACTGTTTCGTTTAGCTTGGTAATTTCTGTTTTTAAACTGTCAACTTGTGCTGTAAGTTGCGCAATCACTTCTTTTTTATTTTGAGCATTTACACTTGTAAAATTTAGGCCCAAAATGAATAGGAAGAGTATAATTGGTTTCATTTTTAATTATTTCGCACAAAAGTAGGAAAAGCAAATCAATACCTTTAACATTTATTTGAGATTGTACGGTATAATAACATTACAGTAAAGTTCAATTCTCTTTAAGCTGGTTTTAGAGGTTGAACCAAAATAGTTTTCTCTTTTTCGAAACGGACTTTTCCAGCAGCAGCACCTTTAATTTTGCGCACATATTTTCTTTGGGTGTAGCTAATAGTGCACAATTCCATATTTCTGCCTTTCGAATAATAAGCCGCCCAAGAAGCAATTTCTTCCAAAACATTGGTAGGAACAGTTTTGCCCATGTTTCTAATTATGGTATGGCTTCCAGTTAAATCTTTGGCGTGCAACCAGAAATCGTCTTTGTGCGAAAGTCTCAGAATTAAATCGTTCGATTTATCGTTTTTCCCAATCCAAACTTCGAATCCGCCAGCGCTTAATTTGCGGTAGGGAAGGGTAATATGTTCTACGGCTTTGGTTTGTTCAATTTCAAATTTCAGCAATTCTCGGTAGGTTTTTTTGCCTTCTATTTCGGCAATTCGATCCCAAATTTCGAGCAATTGAGCTTCTAAACCTTGCTGATATTTTAGTAATTCTGCCAATTGTTGCGATTCATTTTTCGACTTTTGGTAAAGTCTTTCTGCATTTTTTTGGGCGCTTAAGGTTCTGTTTAATTTTATATGGATGATGTTGTCACGGTAGAAATCGAACAACTCTACTTCTTTTGCACCAGTTGGAATCTGATGCAAGTTCGCCATAATAATATTGGCAATTTCGCTGGCTTTTGTTTTGTTGTGGAAAGCAACAACCGCTTCTTTTGATTCCGATATACGCTTTTCTAACTTCTTGGCATCTTCTTTTAAAGTGCCCATTAAACGATTGTAGGCTTCGTTAAACAGATAGGTTGGCAAGTAATGTTTATGGAAATAGCCTAATAAATCGTTTGCTGAACTAAAGCTTTTTGTGTTTTCATTTGAGCTTTCGAAAGTAAAAACAGGTAATTTGTTTTCTATGGCGATGTTAGGAAGCTTGTTCAAGTACGCACTCCAATTATTCACATCAACCGCTGGGATTTTGGCCAGAATCTTGCTCTTTAGCTTTTGATATTCTGGTTGATTTAACAAACCAATCAGTTCATTATCAGAAAGATCTGGTTTAAGCTGTTCCAGATTTATTTGCTGTTCTGCTTTTCTGTTCTTCTTAAAATGCGAAACAATTTCAGCATTCTGAATGAGCAACACATTGCCTTGTGCACCGAATAGCTTAAGAAAAATCACATCGCCATTCTCGAGAATTATTTGCAATCCTCGCTCCAAAAGCAAACCAGTAACTCGCTCAACTTTCAATCCTTCGGTTTGCAGAAATTGTCGTTCGTGCCGCTTCGGAATGTTTCCATCTTGCGGAACAAACGAGTACAAGGTTAATTCTTTGCTGAAAAACAGGTTCAGTCGGGTTGCAGGCTGTTCATCATCCCCCGAAAAAAGAAAAAAAAGCTCGTTTATGCCCGTACTGTAGCTGCGGTAAATTGATTTGCCTTTTATCTCTTGGTTAAGTTCCTTCGCAAATCTTCTGATTAGGAAGTAGTGATTTATCATAACACAAGCTCCAAACCATCGTAAGCAAGAAAAATGTTTTTAGGCAAAGCTGCGCTAACTTCGTTGTGCTGCCCAAGTTGATGGGAAATGTGCGTAAAATACGCTTGTTCTGGTTGAAGTTCCTGAACCAAATCTATGGCTTCTTGCAATGTGAAATGCGAAATATGTGCTTCCTTTCTCAAGGCATTCAAAACCAGAATCTTAGAACCTTTTATTTTTTCTTTTTCTACTGATGAAATGTAGTTGGCATCGGTAATATAGGTAAAATCACCAAATCGGAAGCCCAAAACGGGAAGCTTGTAATGCATTACTTCAATCGGAATTATAGTGGTTTCCTGAATTTTGAACGGATAATTTCCGATGGTGTTAAGATTTACCTGTGGAATTCCTGGATATTTAATTTCAGCAAAAATATATTCGAATTCTCTTTTAAGAGCTGCCTGAACATCTTCTGTTGCATAGATTTCCATATCGCATTTCTGCAAATAATTGAAGGCTCGAATATCGTCTAAACCAGCAATATGGTCTTTGTGCGAATGGGTAAAAAGCACACCATCTAGGTGACAAACATCTTGGCGCAGCATCTGATATCTGAAATCTGGGCCGGTATCAACTACCAGATTCAAGCCATCAATTTCAACCATAATAGAAGTTCTAAGTCTTTTATCTTTTGGGTTTGATGAAGTACAAACTCCACATTTACAGCCAATTATGGGAACACCCTGCGAGGTGCCAGTTCCTAAAAATGTAATTTTCAAACCTCTATTTTTGTTTGCATAATTTCCGATAATAATTTCCTTGAATTTGCATCAAGGTCTGCCGTTGGGGTGATGGGCGTTTGTTGCATTACCTCGATAATGGCCTGAATTCTGGAGGGCGTATCAAAGTATTTGTTGATTACAATTACCCGTTGATTTTCGATTGTGCACGCTCCAGGTTTGAAACCGCCTTTTTCGTACCTTAATTTAAATTGCAACACCTTTAGCAGTTGTTCCAGTTTTTGAAGATAGGCTGGCGTGTTTTTCATTTATCTAGGCATTACCAAAAGTCTGTCCATAATTTCGTCTAGTGCTTCTACACCAATTCTTTTTGCTACAATCTTATGATTTGGATCTAGCACATATATTAAAGGTGTGGAGTTAATATCATAAAACAATCGCATGGGCGATTCGTTTCTTAAATCGGCCACATTTATCCAAGGCAGGGCATTGTCTTTTACATATTTTTTCCAGGCTTCTTCTTCTTTTTCAACACAAACGGCATAGACTTCAACTCCACGATTTTTGTATTTTTCGTAGAACGTTTTAAGCTTTGGTGTTGATTTTTGGCACAATCCGCAATTTGGATCCCAGAAATACAAAATGGTGTAAGGTGTTCCTGTTTTATAAAGCTGCTGATATTTATTGTTTACATCAGGCAGATTTAGGTTTACGGCAATTTCGCCAATAAGGTTGGGTCTAATCTGCTCTGCTCTGCTTTTGAATCTTGCAAGCGCAGTTTCATCAATCCAAAAAGCCTTTCCTGTTTTATAATAGTTGTCGTACATGTGCACAAAAATCTTGTCGTGCCCCATGTAGTTAGATTTTTCGTAATAAGAGGTAATCCAGTACAAGGTAAACTTATACATATCTGTTTTAGGTTTTACTCGAGCCAAAATATAATCGGCTGCTGCAATTATGGAATCAGGATCCTGAATGGTTAGCTCAGTCATCCATTTTTTGAGTTTGGTAAAGTAAACCGGGGTTCTAATTAATCCATCTTCTTCAAAATCAATATTACTCCAATAGCTGTATTTAAAAGTACTAAAAAGCGCAACGCTATCGGTTTTACCATTTTTAGTAAAATCGGCTGGGTTTACATCTGGTTCAATGGTTAGTGCCAAGATTTTGGCGAAGAAATCGTTTGGATAATCTTTTAAATAATTCTCTTTGGTTATTTTAACCATCGAATCAATTTCAATTAGCTCGCTTTTTGCATGCTCTTTGGTGGTTTCAACGGAATTGCTATCCATAAATAATTGATTGAATGGTGCAGACATTTTAGAAAATTCTGCCATTTTCTTTTGATAGGCAAGAAAACGTTGATTTTCTGGACTGGTTTTAAATACCAGTTTTTCGTTTATGTCGCTAATATCGGTTTCGAAAACGATGCTGGGATCTTTGTTTACAATAAACTCGAAGTAGGTATTTGAATTTATCACCAAAAGGTAAATACCAGCAGGAATGGGTTCTTTAAATGTTTTGGAGATTTTACCATTGAGGTCGGTAAACAGGCTGTCTTTTATGTATTGCTTATCGCCGAAATAATTGGCCAAGACCACTTTTCCATTTCTCAAGCCCTCAATTTTACCTTCAATTTTGGTGAGTTTACTTTGAGCACT
>DAIRTB010000122.1:0-6809 GCA_036804105.1 Bacteroidota bacterium
CTGCAACGTTGAAATCAGTTGAAACCGTTTCAGGATTGCAATTTATCATAATAGCCTCATAACCAGCTTCTTTTGCAGCTAGCAATCCATGTACGCAACTATAATCGAACTCAATGCCCTGACCAATTCTATTCGGTCCAGAACCCAAAACAATTATTTTTTTATTAGATGATGGAATTGACTCATTATGTGTATCGTACGTACTATAGAAATACGGAGTTTTGGCTTCAAACTCTGCGGCACAAGTATCCACCATTTTGAAAACTCGCTTAATGCCCAAAGCTTTTCTGCGATTTGTAATGTCTTCTTCCGTGGTATTGCCTCCGATAGTTGCAGCAATTTGGTAATCTACATAGCCATTTCTTTTCAACTCTCTTAGCAAACCTTCAGGAATGTTTTGAGCAGAATATCTTCTGGTTTCGCTCTCCAATTTTACCAATTCAGCAATCTGATTTAAAAACCAGCGATCTATTTTGGTAACTTTTTGAATAGATTTAATTGGAACGCCCATGGCTAGAGCATCTTTGATGTAGAAAATTCGATCTCCACTTGCATGTTCTAAGGCATGCATAATCTCTTCTAGATTTCTATTGGTTATGCCATCTGCACCTAATCCGTGACGTTTTATCTCTAAACTTTGGCAAGCTTTCTGAAGCGCTTCGTTGAAACAGCGACCAATACCCATTACCTCGCCAACAGATTTCATTTGAAGCCCCAATTGCTTGTCTGCACCTGGAAATTTCTCGAAATTCCATTTTGGTATTTTTACGATTACGTAATCTATGGTTGGTTCGAAAAATGCCGATGTTGTTTTTGTAATCTGATTTTGTAATTCGTCTAAATTGTAGCCAATGGCCATTTTTGCAGCAATTCTCGCAATAGGGTAACCAGTTGCTTTAGATGCCAATGCCGATGAACGAGAAACCCTTGGGTTAATTTCTATGGCAATTAGTTTTTCTGTTTCAGGATCTTGGGCAAATTGCACATTACATCCGCCAGAGAAATTACCAATTGAGCGCATCATTAAGATGGCTTGGTTTCGCATCTCTTGGTAAGCAGAATCTGAAAGCGTCATAGCTGGAGCAACCGTAATAGAATCTCCCGTATGGATTCCCATCGGATCGAAATTTTCTATGGTACAGATAATGGCTACATTGTCGTTGCTATCTCTCAATAATTCGAGTTCGTATTCTTTCCAACCAAGCACTGCTTTATCAATTAACACTTCGTGCGTTGGCGATGCTTGTAAACCACGGGTTAAAGCTGCATCGAAATCTTCTTTTCTGTGTACGAAACCGCCACCAGTTCCACCAAGTGTGTACGAAGGGCGAATAACCAAAGGATAACCAATTTCTTCGGCAGCTTCTTTACCTTCTAAGAATGAGTTGGCAATTCTAGATGGGGCAACATCAATTCCAATTTCGATCATGAGTTTTCTAAACTCTTCTCTATTTTCGGTTTTTTCTATTGCGTTGATATCAACCCCAATAATGCGCACTCCATATTGTTCCCAAAGACCAATCTCATCGGCCTCTTTGCAAAGATTTAACGCAGTTTGTCCGCCCATGGTAGGCAAAACCGCATCAATTTTTCTAATTTTAAGAATATGCTCAAGGCTTTCCACATTCAAAGGCAAGAGATAAATGTAATCAGCAGTAACTGGATCAGTCATAATGGTTGCCGGATTTGAGTTGATGAGCGAAACCTCAACGCCTTCTTCTCTTAAAGATCTAGCAGCTTGTGAGCCTGAATAATCGAATTCGCAAGCTTGGCCGATAACAATTGGACCGCTGCCTATAATTAATACTGATTTAATGCTATTGTCTCTTGGCATGGGGGATTTGTAACTTCAAAAATTCCACAAAAATACACCTAAAAACTTTTAGATGCACCAGAACATTGGCATTTATGTTGATGTTGGATGTTGGCTTCACCATCATCCGTTGATTCCCTTCTGTCCTAATTGTTCCATTTATCCCTAACTCTTTGGATGGCGGATAGCAAGTTTGCTATAAATAATTTAGACCTTTTAGATAGACCTTTTAAATGGAGTTGTATTTTTGCCGCATGATGTACGAAAACGACCTGATTTTAAGGGCCGCAAGAGGAGAAAATGTAGAGCGTGTGCCCGTTTGGTTAATGCGCCAAGCTGGTAGAATTTTACCAGAATACAGAGCGTTAAGAGCTAAACTTTCTGGTTTTAAGGAGCTTGTAGAAACGCCCCATTTAGCCTGCGAAGTTACACTTCAGCCAGTTACTAGATTGGGCGTTGATGCAGCAATTATTTTCTCAGACATATTAGTTATTCCAGATGCAATGGGTTGCACTTACGAAATGGTGGAATCTAAAGGTCCGCTTTTCCCAAATCCAATTAAGTCTGAAAAAGATATTGATGCCCTAATAATTCCAGATCCCGACGATCAATTGGGTTATGTAATTGAAGCCATTAAACTCACAGTTAAAGAATTAGATGGAAAAATTCCCTTAATCGGTTTTGCTGGAGCACCTTGGACCATTTTAGCTTATATGATTGAAGGTCATGGATCGAAAACATTTTCTGAAAGCAGAAAATTTTTGTACACCCAACCGGTTTTGGCTCATAAACTTCTAGATAAAATAACCGAAAGCACCATTGCCTATTTAAAAGCTCATGTAAAAGCCGGTGCAGCTATGTTGCAGGTGTTCGATTCTTGGGCTGCAATATTGCCACAACATCAATACACCGAGTTTTCGGTTGCTTACATGGATAAAATTTGCAAGGCAATTCCAGAAGTGCCCATCACCCTTTTCGGGAAAGGTGCAAACCATGCTTTGAGCGAGTTGGCAGTTTTAGATTGCAATACAATCGGGTTAGACTGGACGGTTAATCCACTGGAAGCTAGAGCATTAGTGGGCAATTCGAAGACACTACAAGGTAATGCAGACCCTTGTTTACTGTATTCAGAACCAAAAACAATAATTACCCAAACCAAACAAATGTTAGCAGATTTTGGGCAACAAAGATATATTGCTAACTTGGGCCACGGAGTTTATCCAGACACGCCTTTATTAGGAGTTGAAACCTTTATAGAAACCATAAAATCACATACTTTCTAAAGTTATGCAAGTGCTCAATAATAAAAAAGTACTATTCGGCTGGACCATGTACGATTGGGCCAACTCAGTTTTCTCACTAACCATTACAACCGCCATTTTCCCAATATTCTATGAGAAAATGGCACAAATGGCTTCATTAAAAAATGGACTTTCTGTGGGTGATAGCCATTATTTAGAAATATTCGGAAAAAAGATCTTAGCGACCGCAGCTTATAGTTACAGCATAGCTTTAGCTTTTTTGATAATTGCCTTAATTAGTCCTATACTTTCTGGTATTGCAGATTCTGGCGGATTTAAAAAGCGATTTATGCAGTTTTTCGTTTATTTAGGTTCTGCAGCATGTGTGGCGCTCTACTTTTTCGACGATCAAAACGTTTCTTTTGGGTTGATGTGCTTCATTCTGGGAGCAATAGGATTTGCTGGAAGCATTGTTTTCTACAATTCCTTTTTACCATTAATTGCTACAGAAGACAAATACGATTCTCTAAGCGCAAGAGGCTTTTCGATGGGTTATATTGGAAGCGTGCTGTTGTTGATTGTTAATTTAATGGTTATCATAAAACCAGAATGGTTTTTCGCAATATCTGAGAAGGTTAATAATCTGATTGCAAGCGGTTTATCAGAAGCACAAGCCGAGGAATCTGCTAGAGATTATTTCAGTAAAAAAGGCACCCAGATAGCATTTTTAACTGTAGGAATTTGGTGGGCAGCCTTTGCACAAATAACATTTTTCACACTTCCGAAAGAACCAAAGACTGGCACAATTTCCAAAGGTGTATTAACCGCAGGCTTTTTAGAAATAAGCAAAACTTTTAAGGAGGTGAATAAATTATCAGACACCAAAAAATACTTGCTATCCTTTTTCTTTATCAGTATGGGTTTACAAACGGTTATGTATTTGGCTACCTTATTTGGTTCAAAAGAACTCAATATGGCAAGTAGCGATTTAATTGGTATCGTACTTGTAATTCAACTCATAGCCATTTTAGGTTCTTTTGGATTTTCTAAAATATCTTCTAAAATTGGTAATATTTACACCTTAATAATTGGCAACATTTTCTGGATTGGAATTTGCTTAAGCGCTTATGCAGTTACCAATACTACACAGTTTTTTATTCTGGCGGCCGTTGTAGGTTTAGTGATGGGTGGTATGCAATCTTTACTAAGATCTACCTTTGCCAAAATTATTCCTGATAATACTTTGAACCATGCTTCGTTTTTTTCGTTCTTTGATGTAACTGAAAAAGTAGCTATTGTTATTGGCACTTTTGCATATGGTTATATTGAAGAGCTCACAGGTTCTATGCGAATGAGTGCATTGGCTTTAGGAGTTTTCTTTATTATCGGAATTCTATTTTTAGTTAGGATAAAAAATTTCAAAATCCACAAAGGATAAATGCGTGTAGATATATTAATACCCTGTTTCGTAGATCAAGTTTACCCAGAGTCTGCATGGAATATGATAAAGATTCTAGAGCACCTAGGCTGCAAAGTGTTCTACAATGAACAACAAACTTGTTGCGGACAGCCATCTTTTAATTCTGGCTATTGGGATGAGGCAAAAGTTGTGGCCGAAAAGTTGATGGACGAATTGGTTGAAGACCATTATTTAGTGGTTCAATCTAGCTCTTGTACAGGCATGATTCGCAATTATTACGAGCACTTTTTCAAAAATGGAATGCGGCATAAAGATTGGAAATCGTTGGCTGGCAGAACTTACGAGTTTACAGAATTCTTAGTGAAAGTATTAAAAGTAACAGACATTGGTTCAACCTTTGAAGGTAAAGCAACTTACCACGATTCATGTGCTGCTTTAAGAGAATGTAATGTTTCTGAGGAACCTAAAATGCTACTATCTCATGTAAAAGGCTTGGAGTTGATAAGTTTACCCAACAATACCGTTTGTTGCGGTTTTGGTGGAACCTTTGCAGTTAAATACGAACCTATTTCAACCGCTATGGCGGAGCAAAAAGTGCAGGCTGCTTTAAAAACTGGCGCAGATTATTTAATTTCTTCCGATTTATCCTGCCTTATGCACCTAGATGGTTATATCAAAAAGCACAACCTGAATATCAAATCTTTACATATTGCCGATGTTTTAGCCTCTGGCTTGGGAATTGAAAATGAATAAACATCTAATTTCAGCACAACAATTAAGTAATTTCACTAAAAAGGTTTTCCTTTCGATGGGATTATCTGTTGATGATGCAACTCAAGCAAGCGAGGTACTAATTTCAGCAGATTTAAGGGGAATAGATTCTCATGGAGTTGCTAGATTGTCGGGATATGTGCGTTTGTTTGATGCTGGTAGAATAAATGTAAAACCAAAGTTTACCTTAACCAGCGAAGCACTTTCAGCCGCAAATTTAAATGCCGATGCTGCTTTAGGTTTGGTTTCTGCACCTTATGCCATGAATTTGGCAATTGAAAAAGCAAAAGTTACAGGGGTTGGATTAGTTAGTGTTTCAAACTCAAACCATTTTGGCATTGCAGCATATCATGCCATGAAAGCATTGCCTCACGATATGATTGGCATAGCACTTACAAATGCATCGCCTTTGGTTAGTATAACAAACAGCAGTGAAAGATTATTGGGAACCAACCCTATTTGTATGGCTTTTCCAGCCAATAAAATGCATCCTTTGGTAATTGATATGTCAACCTCAGCTGCTGCAAACGGAAAAATAGAAATTGCAGAAAGGGCTGGAAAATCGATTCCAGAAACTTGGGTTTCTGATAAAAGCGGAAACAAAACTACCAATCCATCAGATTTACGAAATGGCGGAGCATTGTTGCCATTGGGTAGCACTTTAGAATCTGGAAACCACAAAGGTTACGGCTTAGGTGCCATTGTTGACATTCTTTCTGGAGTAATTTCGGGAGCGAATTTCGGGCCCTGGGTTCCTCCTTTTGTATCTTTTTTGCCCCTACCAGAAAATCCAGTTGGGTTAGGTTTAGGTCATTTTTTGGGTGCAATTCGAGTAGATGCCTTCAGACCAAAAGCAGAATATTTCAATGCAATTGATACTTGGATTGAACGATTTAAATCGGCCAAACCTATTTCGCCAGAAACAAAAATCTACACCCATGGCGAATTAGAACGATTGGCTACAGAAGAAAGAAGCAGAAATGGAATTCCTCTAGATCCAAAAGTGTATGAAGATTTAAAAACGCTTGCAGTAAAATATAATTTAACCTTTTAATAATATTACCATGTTCGACATGTTTGGCATCCTAGACAAAGTAAATAAACTTAAAGTCGCCGCCACAGATATCCGCTTAAAAATGGAAAACACCATTGTAGATGCTACTTCATCCGATGGATTAGTTGTTGTAAAAACAACTGCAACTAAAAAAATAACTGAAATAGAGATAAATCCTAGCTTGGCAAATGCAGAGAATTTGAGTCAGTTAAATGCCTCAGTTTTAGAGGCTGTAAACGAAGCATTAAAAAAAGCTGGAGCACTTAATAAAGAAGAAATGAAAAAGGGAACTGAGGGTTTAATTCCAAATATTCCTGGTTTAGATTTGTCTAAATTTTTGGGCTAATTTTTTATTTCATTATCCTTAAAAATTTAGCCAAAGTCTTCCCTATTAAAATTTCAACACCCATTTGCAATATTTTTATATGGGTGCTGACAATTTTTTTAAACAACACCAGCACCAATAAAGACTCATTTACAAACTCTCAAAACTGGATAACATAACAATTT
>DAIRTB010000123.1:0-6796 GCA_036804105.1 Bacteroidota bacterium
CAGTTATCAGCTTGGTTTTATGAGTGATTACGATCAATTCAGCGCCAGTTTCGGCAAAACCTACACTTCATCCCCCAAAGAAAAAAGAAGGGTGGATGTTTTGTATTTAACAGGATTAGCGCCTGCCAAAGACCAGTGGAGTATAAATTTTGTAGTACAGGTAAATAATAATCGGGTTCATTTATATAATGCCGACTTAGGTTTTAGTTTCTTTTATAATGTTTCTGACGCTGATGCAAAGAATTTGGCAGGTCTAAGTTTATTTAGAATAGCCATGCCAAGGTATGTGGAAAGAAGCAGGGGAGCAGCCCAAATTAAATTTGTAGATGCTCAGATAGCCAGTAACTTTTCGGTAGCAAGTAATTTGAGCGATAAGAAATTTTTCCTGCTTAGGGAAGACCTAACCAAAGATTTGTCGATTACCCTTTTGCGCTTTGCTATTAAAAAGGCGCAAGAAATGGCTGTTAGCAAAGAAAATCAAGATTTGGGAACGGCAGTTTCTGTATTGAACTTTATTACAGAATCGGCAGATACTCGTTCTTGGCTGATGCTGCCAAAGGAAATCGGCATTGGTAGTGTGTGGGCAGCCTCAACAGACACCACCGTTTCTTTGAATCTTCAAGTTGTACCCAATCAGAATACCAATGCAAAAGTTAGAATTGTACCATTAAATAGACAAACTGGATTTGCAGGAATTCATCAATTATACCAAGTAAGAGGGTTTTGATGTGATGATTTGCTGATATAATGATTTGCTGATATGCTGATAGAAGGGTTAGTCAGGCTTAAACAATTCCTCTTAGCTTTAGGGGCATGGAAGGAGGCCTCAAGACATTTCATACTCTATAAATTTACCTTCAATACCAGTTTCCTTATTACCGTAATTGTCCTAAAAGTCCCTATTTTAAAACAAACTAGCTATTTTAGCAACTTGCTGGTAACCTTGTATCTACTTTCTTTAAAGAACGCAAAACTTGCCCAAATGGCAACGCCACTAAGAATTAAAAAAAGTGGAATTAGTAGGTAAAACCAGATATTTACCTTAATGCTAATAAGGCAGATAACCAATAAACCTGAAAATAAACCTGCAGGAAAGGAGGTGGTTGCTTTAAAATGTATAATTGAATATACTTTTAAAGGTAGAACCAAAGATGCTAAAAGTGAAAATGAAACTAGGAAAATGGTACTTGTAAGGTAAAAAACAACCACAAAAACTAAATTAGATCCGCTAAAGAATAAAAATGGAAAAGTTATTGCTAAGTCTATTATAATTGGAAAAGCCAACAGTTTTAAACTATGCAAAACAAATAATTGATATTGGCCATTTCGTGTATAAAGATTCAACCATAGGGATTTCCAATAGCCCCAGATGTTATTGAAAGCGTAACTGAAATGAAGTAAAGGTGTTGCTATTATCCAATAAATGTAGCCATCGTCTAGGACTGACCTACCTTCAATTTTATAAGCAACGAGGTTGAGCAACAGAAAAAGTGTTTTAAATCCTAAGGCCACAAGTATTGAAACCATTGCATTTTTATTATTCAATAAAAGACTTAAAATTGTGAGCTTACTATCGGTTTTTAAGTTTAGACTAATTTGTCTTGCCTCTAGAATTGCTCTTTCTTGCATGAAACCAATTATGCTCAAAAAGCTAACGGCAATTAAAATTACAAGGGTATTTATGTTTCCTAAGAGAAGAATTGGAACAAATACTGCTGGAATTAAGGAGAATAATCCAATTACCTTCAGTCTAAAATCGATTACATATTGAATGCTTCTTCGTATCAAATGCGAGCCGATTAATATAAAGAAACCATTTGCAAAAAATTCCAAATTTTGACTTGGCAAGTAGAAACTACCTGAAAAGATAAAAATACTCAGGTAGAAGAAATAAGGTTTGAGGAAATCGTTGATTAAAGATACACCATACCGCTCTAAATTGGATAGTGGATAATATCTTGGAAAAAGTTGTTGTAGGGGAACATAACTCGGGAAAACGGACCTTAATAGGGTAATCAAGCAAATTACCAAGAATACTATTGTTTCAAGAGTTTCAAAGCTTATTCCATCAATTTCTTCAGCCAATATTTCCTCAGAAATTAATCCCAACATCCTCCCATAAAACCATGCCGTTAATACTAATAAAAGGTAAATTAATAAATTGGGGAAGCTTTTCAATCCCTTTAAATAAAATTTAAATTTATTGGCAATCAAGAATCTAATCATAACCAATCTATATTTTTCAAGATTGTATCGTTTGGCTTTATAATTTTTAGTAAAGCTTCATTGATGGAGTTAATGCCATTTTCTGTAAAATCTTGAAGTGTAGAATCAAATTGGATTTTAGCTTGATCTAAAACGCCGATGTGCGTTGCAACTTGCTGCACGTAATTTAAATCGTGAGAAGAAATAAAGATGGTTCTTGTTTCTTTTTTGTAAAGCTTTAAAAATTCTATCATTTTATTGGCTATAAGCGGATCCAATCCTGAAAATGGTTCATCTAAGATAAGTAAATCAGGAGTATGCAGCACTGCTGCACAGAAGGCGATTTTCTTCTTCATTCCTGTAGAATACTTGGCGATGTTTTTATTCACTTCTTGCTCATTTTCAAAAAAATAGCTTATTAAATCGCCAATTCTCTTATTTAAAATGCTTTGCGGAATTTTATAGATTTTACCTATGAAGTTCAAGAACTCGATGCCATTTAATTCCTCAATCAAGGCTAAGTCCTCGCCAATAAGTCCGATATTGGCTTTATCTAATTTGTTTAATTGATTGTGGGGTTTGCCATTCACCAAAATTTCCCCACTATCTGGTTTTATTAAATCTACAACAGAATTTATCAGTGTTGATTTTCCAGCGCCATTTTTACCAAGCAGAGCATATATAGCACCTTTTTCAATTTTTAGGTTGATTTCGTTCAAAACTATATTCCTCTTGTATTGCTTGCTTAAATTTTTTATTCTAAGCATAATGAATTCTTTATTCAAATATGCTAAAAGCATTTAGAATTTCCAAAATTCGAATAATATTCAGTTTTCGAAACATTAGCTCAAGAAGCTCGTTTTTTTTACATTGTTCTTACTATTTCTTTGAATAAAAAGGGAATTTATTAGAATCTACACCGCTATCCATTATTTTCACTCCCTTAAAAATCAGAAAAAGTCGAAAAATCAGCCTAACCTTGTTTATATTCGAACAACAATTTAACTTTTTAAGTCGGGCAATGCATTTTCGCAAATTCCTTTCCTTGATTTTGATTTCCAGTTTTTTTTTGGTTTGCAACTCTTTGAAGGCAAAGCAAAACAAAGACCAAGTTGCGGTTACTCTATCCTTTAAACGTGTGGGTAGTTTATTGGTAGTAGATGGTGCTTTGAAAGGAGAATTGGGCGCATTTATTATTGACACGGGTGCGCCAAGGCTAGTGCTTAATGCCACATATTTTAGGCAGTATGGCAGAGTAATGCAAGCTGGAATTACCGCCGGTGGATTGTCTGGAACGGTGCAAGAACTTAGATATGCAGATATAGATTCTTTTTATTTTGGCAGTTTGCTTTACAGAAATTTGGAGGCGAGCATTATAGATTTAAGTCATCTAGAAGATTTGAGGCAAATCAAAATTCTTGGGCTTATTGGCACAGCTCTATTAGAAAATCATTTGTTATCCATCGATTTTGTAAACAACAATCTTACGCTTAGCAATTTGAGCAAAAAAGGTTCAAGTTTCGATGATGCTGATTTTTCCACAAAATTTACCCTTGAAAACCAAGTTATCATAACCAAAATATCGTTACTCGACAAAAAATTGAATTTCTGCATTGATACTGGAGCTGAGATAAATGTTGTAAGTAATAAACTTCCTCAAACGGTTTTAGATAGCTTTGTGGTTACCCGAAGAGTAACCCTAAATGGAACTGGTAAGAACAAATTGACTGTTTTTGTGGGAACTATACCGAATTTAAAAATGGGGAATTTCGAAAGAATTAAACCAGAAGTTATGATGACCAGCATGAGAAATCTCAATAAATTTACCAATACCACATTAGATGGAATGATTGGGGCAGATTTTTTTGATGGATATAAAGTGATTTTCGATTTTAATAAAGGCAAACTATGGATGTACAAAATGTAAAACCAAACTGGCGTTTCCTGCTTTTGTTTTGCTTCCTGCTCTTTCCTTGGGGTAATAATTCTTATGCTCAGGAGAAAATTATTACTCAATTTCATGACAACGATTTTATAATTCTTATTCGCATTGGGGCTTTAAATACAGAGGAAATTAAAAAATTAGAAGCTGATTATTCCTTAAGCATTCCTAATCTTGAAACACTTTTGTCTAAAGGAACCCAATCTGAAATTTTAGTTAACGAGTGGGTAATTACCACAACACCAAATGGATATCTTTCCTTAAAGCAACTTTCGAATAATTATAATCAAGCACATAATTATTCAGAAATAAGGTGGTCGTTTTTAGATAATAAAAAATTTAATAGCTATTTCTATTTTCCAGTTGCTAAGTATGGAGCAAATCCGATTAAAAAAAGAGAGCAAGCCTCAACTGATGGGTTAAAAAAATTCAAGCTTGAAGGTTTTCAAAGTGCTAAATCAGTAAGCATTTCGGGTAATTTTAACGCTTGGAATACCAATGGTCAACCAATGAAGAAAGTAGAAAATGGTTGGGAACTTGATTTAAAATTAAAACCTGGCAAGTATTTGTACAAATTTATTGTTGATGGAAATTGGATATCTGATCCTGATAATCCTAATAAAGAATTAGATGGCTTCCACGGTAAGAATTCAGTACTCTATGTAGAAAACTATCGATTTGAACTTGAAGGTTATCCAAATGCAAAATCAGTAAAAGTTTCAGGAAGTTTCAATAACTGGAACGAGCGAGAATTAATAATGCAGCAAGCAAATAATTCTTGGTTTATAGATTTATTTATAGATGAGGGAACCCACGCTTACAAATTCATAGTTGATAAACAATGGATCTTAGATCCCAAAAACCCAATTATTCTTAATGATGGTATGGGTAATCTTAACAACTATTTTTCTATCGGAGATACCATTGTTTTCAAGTTAATTGGATATTCTTCTGCTAAAAATGTTTTTGTAGCCGGAAATTTTAATGCTTGGAATCCTATTGAACTTAAGATGAAACAAGTAAATGGGGTTTGGACGCTACCCTACGTTTTAAAAGGTGGTAATTATAATTACAAGTATATTGTTGATGGCCATTGGATACTTGATCCTAACAACGAAGCTACATCAAATGAAGGTGGTGAAACGAATAGTTTTTTTGTAGTTAAGCCGAATTGCACTTTCCAACTTAAGGGTTTCGAAAAAGCACGTGAAATAATTTTAACTGGTAGTTTCGTCCACTGGAATGAAAAAGCGATAAGAATGACCAAAACCCCTGATGGTTGGACTGCAGAGGCCCATCTTCCTAAAGGAAAAAACACCTATAAATTTATTGTAGACGGCGAATGGATGCATGATCCACATAATGAACACTACGAAACAAATGAATATGATGGAAAAAATTCTGTTATTTGGATGGAATAAACTTTCAAATTAAAATCTAATTCTATTTAGATTTTAACCATCTTCTGATAATATCTTTTGCCAGCTACATCAATCGAAATTAAATAAATTCCAGCCGGCAAATGCCCGAGGTTCTGTATTACCACCTGATTGTTTTCAAGAACATACATTTCGTTGTTAACCAATCTACCATCTAACTGAAATATTTTAATGTTAATTGGCTGTCTTAATTCTTGATCGAATCTAACTGTAACCTGATTGCCAACCGGGTTGGGAAAAACAATAATTTCTGGGTCTCTTGCCACATTTTGTTCTGCGGAAACACTTTGTTGGTAAACACGAACATAATCAATCTCCATGGAACTTGAATTAAACGAAGCTACAATACTAGGCTGAATGGCAATGTTTAAAAGCAAATATTGATCGGCAGTAAAAGGCCAAGTGCTAGCATTTTTTATTGGCGGATTATAGGTGTAATGTACAATTCCATCAACAGAAAAAACAATTTGATCTTGATCCCAAACCATTTCATAAATGTGAAATGCCGTAGAAGCTGTTGGAACAATCCTTCCTCCTTTATTAACCGTATTTCCAAAACTTGAGGGTGTATGCATGGCACTTTCTACCATATTCTGATTTGTTCCCCAATGTTCCATGATGTCTATTTCTCCGCAAGCAGGCCAATTTGTTGTGCCAAAACCCTGATTAAACCAGTAAGCTCCAGCTTCGTTAATATTCTTTCCCAAGGTCCAAATGGCAGGCCATGTTCCAACCCCTGTTGGTAATTTAGCTCGTACTTCTACACGACCGTAAGTGAATGCAAATTTTGAGTTTAGTCTTGCAGATGTAAACTGTTTGGTAACTCCTTGATCTGTAAAGTTTTCTCTTTTGGCAACTATGCTTAAAATGCCATTGTTTATAATTGAATTGTCTGTTCTATTGGTGTAATGTTGAACCTCGCCATTAAACCAATTTCCGCCAGCTGGAAGCTGAGTTTGATGAAACCACTTAGAAGAATCTATTGCTCCATTTCCATTAAACTCGTCAGACCAAACCAATTGATTAAAAACCGTTGTGGGAGAACCACTGGAAATTGTACCATCGTAAGAAAAATCGTCTATGTAGGCGGTTACAAGATTGGTATTATTCTCCCCATTAATTTGAATAAGCACTCTATTAAAATCGCCTCTTTGGGTTGGAGGCAAAGAATTAGCATCTAAATTGATAAAATTATCCGTTAAGAAATTAA
>DAIRTB010000124.1:0-4713 GCA_036804105.1 Bacteroidota bacterium
AGGCAGCGGTAAGTTTCTTTTGGGAGAAAATCTCTCCATTGGCGGTTTTTTTTCCTACGAAGAAGTTGGCATAATAGCTTGCAATTCCTTGTAGTTTGCCCGCATCGCTGGGCTCATTACTGTAAGCAGTTTTGATGTCTGCTTGTCCAATAACTGTGGTAAACAACACCAACAAACATGTGAGTAAAAACTTCATTTTTTATTGATTTAAGATGCAAAGGTACGCAACTAAGCTTGATTAACAATAACTTAGCTTCCGATGCTTAACTACAAGCGGCTAAAAGAAGTTCATTTGGCTCAAAACCTAGCCTTTTGCAGGCTAAAAAATCTGCACAAGCTAAAATGTTATTTTCCCTAAAATTCTTTAAAAACAGCCCCCTTTCGTACAAAAACATTGGGTTGTCGGGGTTTTCAGTAACCAAAAGATTAAGAATTTCTTCAGCAGAAGTTAAATTTTGTAAAATCATTTCGCACCTAGCCAATTGCAAGAGAAAATCTGGATTATTTCCATCTAATTTGAGCGCTTTCAGAATATAGTCTTTACCAACATTTGGTTTTCCTATTTTCCAATAAACAATGGAAATTTCTGCAAGTGCCGCAGCGAAATCAGGGGCCAGCGTAAGAGCATTATTTAAATCTTGCAAAGCCAGCTCGTTGCTGAACGCTTGCTTGCTCGCCATATTACTTCCCTCCGGATTATTCCTAACCAATCCTCTAAAATAATAAGCATACGCATAGTTGCTGTCTATTGCAATGGCAGAACTTAAATCGTTTAAAGCCTTTATAGATTCTCCCAAATTATAAAAGCATCGGGCTCGCTCAATAAGCGCATCTCGTTTTAAATTGGCAGAGAATAAAATTACTTTGCCGAAGTCTGCTATTGCTAAGCGTTCGTTTTGGTTGTAATAATGTACTAAACCTCTAATGTAAAGGGCATCTTCATTTTCTGGATTGATTTCGAGCGCCTTGCTGAGGTCAGACAAAGCCAATTCTGGTTTTTGAAGTTGGTAGTAAGAGTAGCCACGCTCAACTCTGAAGCTATCAGCGTTTGGTGAGCGCTCAATAGCTTTTGTAAATAAATTAACCGCCTCCTGATGTTTGTTATCTGCTTGAGCAATTTTTGCTTTTTGGAAATACTCCTTTGCCTCATTGTTGCTGTTGCAAGCAAAAAGGGCCAAAAGGCTGTAAATAAATATAAGGAAACCTAACTTATAACGCATTTTTTAGTTCAACTAGAAAAAATCTAATTTCTTTCAGCTTTTCTATGGATTCTAATTTGGTGTAATTGTTTTGGTTTTCAGACTTAAGTACTTCTTTTGCGCCTTTAAGTGTGTAACCTTTCTCTTTAACCAAATGGTAAATGGTTTCTATGGTTTGGATGTCTTTTCGGGTAAACAAACGATTCCCTTTTCTATTTTTCTTCGGTTGAATTAACTCGAACTCGGTTTCCCAAAACCGGATCAGCGAGGTGGTTACGCCAAATTTTTCCGCCACTTCGCCAATACTGAAATAAGATTTTTCTATAATTTTTTCTTTGTACGCCATAATTTTTAATCGTAAGATTGATTGTTGGTGTTGGCCTGATTTACAAGTTGTTCAAATTCAGCCGGACTTAAATCGTTAAATAAAAAATTTATTGGGTTAACTTTTTTTCCATCTTTTATTACCTCATAATGCAAGTGTGAACCAGTAGATTTTCCAGTACTGCCTACATAACCAATTAGTTGGCCACGAGTTACTTTAGCTCCTTGCCTAATGTTAAACTTAGACATATGGGCATACAAAGTTTTATATCCATAGCCATGGTTAATAATTATGTGGTTTCCATAGCCTCTTGGCTGAATATTTACTTCTTCCACTACGCCATCGCCAGTGGAGTAAATTTCTGTGCCAGAAGGGGCATTGAAATCTAGGCCCTCGTGCATTTTAATGGTTTTATAAATGGGATCAATTCTGTATCCGAAGCCGCTCGTCATAAGTTTAAGTTTTTTGTTCGATACCGGTTGAATAGCTGGTATTGAAGTCATTAGCTTATTTTTATCTTTCACAAAACCTGCAATTTCTTCATAAGATTTTGCTTGGTTAAACATGCGTATCGCCAAGTTGTCCATTTTTCTAGTTATAGAAATAAGTTGTTGGCCGAAATCCATGCGTTCGAACTCTGCAAGTTTTCGCATATTGATCAATATGTTGGTGCGTTCGTTATTGTTACTAGGTTCTGCCTCAAAAACTGCTCGGTAAATATTATTATCTCGCTCTTCGAGTTGAAGCAGAACCTTTTCCATTTGGTTTAGACGAGTTTCTGTACTGGCAAATTCTTCTTTCAAAGTTGCCAATTCTCGCTTCAATTGTTTCTCCTTTGGCGAATCTAAATAGGTGTATGCTGCAACAATAATTACAAAGGCAAAAGCTGCTGCTGTAGCCAAAAATCCTAAAAATCTGAGAATGGTCTCACGCCAAGAACGTTCTACTTTCTCAAATTTTAAGCGTGTTGTATTGTAATGGTATTTTATCCTCGACATTGATTAAGAATTATCCCTATTTTTGAACCTGCGTTTAAAAAGCGTTCTAAAATAGCGTAATTTTTTTTAATCAAATCAAATAGTTTAACCAAATACAAGTTACTTACTGATTTTCAGTTCCATATGACCTCAGCAGAAATACGCAGCAAATTCCTATCCTTCTTCGAAAGCAAAGGCCACTTCTTAGAAAAACCAGCACCAATTGTAGTAAATGGCGATCCAACTTTAATGTTTACTAACGCCGGGATGAACCAATTCAAGGAGTTATTCCTTGGTAATCAGCCCATTCGTTATCCACGTATTGCAGATACGCAACCTTGTTTGCGAGTTTCTGGAAAGCACAACGATTTAGAAGATGTGGGGCACGATACTTATCACCACACCATGTTTGAAATGTTGGGCAATTGGTCTTTTGGCGATTACTTTAAAGATGCGGCTATTTCTTGGGCATGGGAATTACTCACTGATGTGTACAAACTACCCAAAGAACGTTTGTACGTTACTGTTTTTGGTGGCGATCCCGCAGAGAATCTTGAATTAGACACCGAGGCCAAAGAAATTTGGAGCAAATTTGTTGCACCTGAAAGAATTTTACACGGCTCTAAGAAAGATAACTTTTGGGAAATGGGTGATATGGGTCCATGTGGACCTTGCTCAGAAATCCACATAGATTTAAGAGACGACGAAGAAATTGCTAGAATTCCGGGCAGGGATTTGGTAAACGAAAGTCATCCGCAAGTAGTAGAAATCTGGAATTTGGTTTTTATTCAATACAATCGCAGTTACGAGGGAAATTTAAATGTATTGCCAAATCAACATGTAGACACAGGAATGGGTTTCGAGCGATTGTGTATGGCTTTGCAAGGTGTGAAATCGAATTACGATACCGATGTTTTTACGCCGATAATCCAAAAAATGGTTGCCCTTTCGGGAATTTCTTACCAAGCAAGCGAAAAAGCAGCCATTGCCCATAGAGTTATTGCCGATCACATTAGAGCCGTTAGCTTTATAATTGCCGATGGGCAACTGCCATCGAATACAAAAGCCGGTTATGTTTGCCGAAGAATTCTAAGACGTGCCGTGCGGTATGGCTACACGTATTTAAACATGCAAGAGCCTTTTCTTTTTGCTTTGGTGGATGTTTTGGCGCAGCAGTTTAACGGAGTGTTTCCTCAAATTACGGTGCAGAAAAACTTCTTGCAGCGCATAATTAAGGAAGAAGAGCAGGCTTTCTTAAGAACGCTTTCTAGCGGATTAAAACGCTTTGAGGCCGTAAAAGAAGAAATGCTGGCTCAAAACACATCCTTAGTAGCCGGAAAAGTAGCTTTCGAATTATTAGATACCTTCGGCTTCCCAATCGATTTAACCAACCTAATTGCATCAGAAAACGGTTTTACAGTAGATTTAGCCGAGTTTGATGTTGAAATGGAAAAGCAAAAAGCTCGCTCAAGAGCAGCTACTGCCATAGACGCTGGCGATTGGGTTTTTGTTGGCAACGAACAAGAAGAAATTCAGTTTGTAGGTTACGATACTCTAAATTGTAATGCAGAAATAATTCGCCATAGAGCCGTAAAAACCAAAGGTCAAAATCAAGTGCACTTGGTTTTTACACCAACACCGTTTTATGCAGAAAGCGGCGGCCAAGTGGGCGACCAAGGTTTTATTTTTTCGGGTGATGAAAAGATCAAGGTCTTAAACACTTTCAAAGAAAACAACCTCATTATCCACTCAGTTGAAAAACTGCCTTCAGATTTAAGCTTACCTATTGTTGCTCAGGTTGATAAAACCACACGCTTGGCAACGGAAGCAAATCACAGTGCAACGCATTTATTACACGCTGCTTTAAGAGAAGTTTTGGGTACACATGTTGAGCAAAAAGGTTCTTTGGTTTCGCAAAATATTCTACGTTTCGATTTCAGCCATTTTGGCAAAATGAGCGATGCAGAATTGCAAGCAGTAGAAAATATTGTAAATGAGAAAATAAGAGCAGCCATTCCGCTAGAAGAACTTAGAAATGTAGCCATTGAAGAAGCCAAGCAAATGGGCGCCATGGCACTTTTCGGAGAGAAGTATGGAGATTCGGTTCGAGTTATCATTTTCGATAAAGAATATTCCGTAGAGCTTTGCGGTGGTACACACGTAAGCAATACATCGGAAATTACACTGTTTAAGTTCTTGTCTGAATCTTCTG
>DAIRTB010000124.1:4723-6773 GCA_036804105.1 Bacteroidota bacterium
TAGAAGGGTTGAATGCCTCACATCGGTTGGCGCATTCAATTATCTAAATGAGCAGTTACAGGAGTTGGAAGCCTTGCGTAACATGCTTAAACAACCGAAAAGTATCATTACAACTGTTGCTAAGTTGCAGAGCGATCTAACATCGGCCACTAAAAAAATAGAAAACTACGAGTTAGCTGAAATAAACCGCTTGGCTAAAAGTTTGAAAGAAGAAGCAATAGAAAAAGGAGATTTCAGATTTATTGCTGCACAGGTTGAACTAGACAATGCAGAGGCTGTTAAACGCTTAGCTGGTGAGTTAAAGAAAGATTTGGGTAGTGCCGTAGTAATTATTACTGCTGTAACTCAGGTTAAACCGCATATTTGCGTTGCCATTAGCGAAAACCTAGTGAAAGACAAAGGTTTAGATGCAGCATCAACCGTTAGAAATTTGGCAAAGGCTATTAACGGTGGCGGCGGCGGACAAGCTTTCTTGGCAACTGCTGGAGGAACTAATTTAGATGGAATGGGGGAGGTTTTGAACCTTGCCAACAAAATGTTTGCTTAAATGAAAGTGATAGATTACGATAAATACGAAACCGTTGTTGGTTTAGAAGTGCATGCTCAGTTGCAAACTGCGTCTAAAGCATTTTCTTCAGATTCTGCTGAATATGGTGGCGACCCAAATACGCATGTAAGTGTGATTTCTTTGGGCCATCCTGGAACTTTGCCTAGATTAAACGAAGCTGTGGTTGATGCCGCAATTCGCATCGGTTTAGCTACCAATTGCCAGATTAGGGCTTACAATGAGTTCTCCAGAAAGAATTATTTCTACGCAGATTTACCAAAAGGTTATCAGATAACGCAATTCAACACGCCCATTTGTTTCGATGGTTTTTTAGATGTGAAGAGCGATGAGGTGCCTGAAAAGCGTATCGGCATCACCAGAATTCACATGGAAGAAGATGCTGGTAAAAGCATGCACGATCGAGATATTTACGACTCTCTAATCGACATAAACCGTTGTGGCGTGGCTTTGTTGGAAATTGTTTCGGAGCCAGACATCAGAAATGCCAAAGAAGCAGGACTTTATCTTACTGAAATTAGGAAATTGGTTCGCTACCTCGATATTTGCGATGGAAACATGGAAGAAGGTTCCATGCGTTGTGATGCCAATATTTCTGTTCGCATTAAAGGTGCGCCAGAATTCGGTACCAAAGTAGAAGTTAAAAACATGAACTCCATCCGCAATGTGATGCGAGCCATTGAAATGGAAACCAAGCGCCAAATTGAAATGCTGGAAGCTGGAGAAACTATTTACTCAGAAACTAGAAGCTTCGACGCAGTAAATGGAACAACCTTTGCGCTCAGATCTAAAGAATTAGCCAACGATTACCGTTATTTCCCAGAACCAGATCTTTGTCCGCTAATTGTTAGCAACGAAATGGTTGAAGATGTTCGGAGTAATATGCCAGCCTTGCCATCGGAAATGTTCAAGCATTACACTGAACAATTGGGCTTGAGCGATTACGATGCCAATCAGATTACTGAAAACAAACCATTTGCCTTATATTTTGAGGAGCTCATAAAGCATACCACCAACTACAAGCAAGCTGCAAATATGATGATGGGAGCGGTTAGAAACTACCTGAATTCGGAAGCGATAACCATTTCAGATTTCAAAATAACACCTGAGCGTTTAGCCGGTTTAATTGCTTTAGTTGATAATGGAACCATCAGCCACACTGCGGCCACACAATCTGTTTTTCCAGAGATGATAACTGATAGTTCTGAGGCAGAAGCTATTGCAAGAAGGCTCAACATCATTCAAGAACAAGATCAAGACCTTTTAACCGCACTTGCCGAAGAAGTGCTTGCGAGCATGCCTGCAAAGGTTGCAGAATATAAAGCCGGCAAAAAAGGCGTTTTGGGCCTTTTTATGGGCGAATTAATGAAAAAATCGGGTGGCAAAGCCGATCCAAAAGTTGCCAGCACATTACTACAAAAAATCTTAGCATCATGAATTTTAAAAACGTATTAATACCCTTTACAGCATTTGCGGTAATGGCTT
>DAIRTB010000125.1:0-3489 GCA_036804105.1 Bacteroidota bacterium
CAGGTTTTGCATTTGGTGGTCAGTTTGAGATAAATACCGGTAAAAAGAAATTTCTCATTTTAACTGGTAGTTTCGAGCTTTTACTCGGCTTCGATGTTTCTCTATTACGTTACGAACAAGCATCCTGTGATGGTCTGACCTATGAAACCAATATCGGCTTAGATAATTGGTACGCACGTGGTCAGATTTATGCTTTTGCTAAAGGTGAAATCGGCATTGATATAGATATCTGGGGCATTGAAGAAACCTTTCAAATATTCTCTGGGCAGGCAGCGGCTGTTGTAGAAGGTGGATTGCCCAACCCAATTTGGGTAGTTGGTCAGCTTGCAGGACAGTATAGTTTATTGGGAGGATCTATTGAAGGAAATTTTGCTTACGAGTTTTCGGCTGGTAAGATTTGTAGACCAACCTATGCCGCACAGTCTCCCGCAACCAATATTACTGTTGTTTCAGAAATTATTCCAATTGACGGTTCTACCAATTTTTCAGTTTTTGGTGATGTTGACATACTAATGAATGTTAAACCAGATGTTACAATTACATTTGATGTTATTGACGCCAACGGCCAAAAAAGACAGCGGAAATTTATGCCCAAAGTGAGTTATAATATTAAAAGAGTAAGCAATAATTCTGCAGTTGCAGTTAATCTTATTAGAGTAAGTTCTGCTGGAAAAGAGATTTATAGATTAAGATCTGCTCAACCATATCAATCTAAAACTCAATACAGGCTTGAAGTTAAGGAGTGGATTATGGAGTGGAAAAATAATACTTGGGTTATAGCAAAAGATAAGAACAATAAAAACATAGATTCAATTCGAGTTATATTTTTTACCACAGGAGACCTTCCTAGAAATATACCAGAACAACAAATAACCAATAGTGTACCCTTTATTAGGGAAGATTTTTGGAACAGACGTTCAACTACAA
Organism: Bacteroidota bacterium; assembly: GCA_036804105.1. Taxonomy (GTDB): domain Bacteria; phylum Bacteroidota; class Bacteroidia; order UBA7662; family DAIRTB01; genus DAIRTB01. The sequence continues at coordinate 928 of DAIRTB010000125.1, forward strand.
CTGGAACTTTTATGGCCAAAAGTTTTAGTATGATTTTCTCGCATAATTTCAAGAATCAGTATTTTTATGATAGCACCCTTTCTGCCAATTTATCTGAAGCTATTTTAGGTAAAAAAGTGCCTTGTACGTATTTAGTTAAGTTTACTTCTACTAAAGACAACAGTTCTTTTGAACGACCTTTACAAGTTAGCCAAGGTTTTGCAATCACTAGTAATACCAGTATACCTGCATTACAACCAAATACAGTTTATAAGGTTGAGGTAATTAGACGTAGACCTGCTAGTGGAAATCAAGTTTATATGATTTCAGGATTTGTTAACACTAGATTTAATACTGTTTTTGCAAGTAATCTGGGTTCTACTGTTAATGTCCAAAATACTACGTTTGGGAGCAATTATCAGGGAAGTGCCTCACAGATATCTGGGACTGATTTTAGCATTGTTACAACCTATTTTAGAACCAGTATTTACGAAGATGCCAGCGATAAAATTTCAAATCTCACGTATTGGAATTACGTAACCAATGGCAGTTTAGCCCAGTTTATTTTACAAGGCAACGAAACCTTTAGCCAATTTGAGGAGGATAAAAAGTTCTTGTTTACCGAAAAGCTGGATATCAGAATGCCATACTATAAACGTGTTGATAGTGCGTATGCGGCATTAAACATTGCCATTACCAATGTGGGTCTTTTTAGGAATACCCTAAGACATACATTTCCGGGTGGAGCTACCATAAGTAAGCCTTTCAATATGCCCAATGTTCCTATTATGCGGCGTGATACTACCAAAAAATACAACAACGTGAATTGGATTTTAGACATACACCCAGTGGTGGCAACTCCAAGTAGTAACGAGGCATTTTTATCTCGAGGTAGCGCATTTTCTGGCAATCAATTTGTTATTTTGAGGTCTGATTATGAAAATATTTACAAGTCTGATTTGCAAAAGATAAAGAATTATCTTGCTGCTTTTATTGTAGAATACAATTTGAAAAAGAATACGGTATTGGCTATTTCGGCAGGTGGAATTACTGTGTCTATAACTAAAACACTAAATATGAATCCAGCTCAGCTACAGCAAATTCAAAGGGTATTAGATGCACCTGCTGCTACTAGATCTGGGCCAACGGGAACTTACACCATTGAGGGTATGCGGTATAATTGGTACAATAACAAATACAATTCGGTTCGCAGCAAAACCTTTAATTACAATTTAAGATAAACGATTATGAACCATAAAAAATCATTTGTTTTCTTTTCTTTGTTGGTGATGGCATTTATTTGTCCACAACTTTCAAAGGCACAAACTGAGGTTGTAGCTACTTCTAATGTAAAAACCAACGAGGTAGATATTAGGTGGGTGCTCAAAGATTACAGCACTTGGCAAAAAGCTATTGAGCATGGCATCCAGCTTAGAAGAGTTACGCTTTTACCTAACGGTAATTTAAGCGACGAAGTTACCCTTCTAGATTCTGTAAAACCACTTAGTTCTGAGGAACTTAAAGCCAAGTTTGGTGTAGGTAATAAAAATGCAGGTGTTGCTGCCCAAATGCTATATGGGCAGCTACCTAAAATAGAAGAAGGTGCAGATTTTACCACTTACATTACTCAAATGCAACAGCTTCAGAACAATCAGATCAGCGTAATGATGTTAACAGCTTCTCGAGATTTTCAAGTAGCCTGCGCAACAGCCCTTGGGTTTGAAGATAAAACCGTGAAACCAAACACCGCATATATCTATCAAATATCAGTTGCCAAAGAGGCTGTGGATACGTTTTATCTCTATGCCAATACAAAGATTACCACCGAAAACGATGGATTACCCTTTCTTTCTTCCAAAGAGCACGATAAAGGAGTTGAAGTCTTTTGGTACCCAGAGCAGGCAAAATTTTTGGGCTACTTTGTAGAACGTGCACCTCAAAACAGTAACAATTTTGTTCGTTTAAATAAGGCGCCTTACATCCTCATTCAAAATGAAATTGAAGCCGAAAACGCATTAATTCATTACGATTCGCTTAACCAAAATTATGTGCCCTATACCTATAGATTAGTTGGTTTAGACGATTTCGGCAACGAGGTGGTCTCACAAGAAACCATTACCGCTCAAGGCAGAGATAAAACTCCAACTGCCGCAGCTACTGAAATTAAAGCAGCTGGACTTTCAGAAAATGCCATTCGGGTAACTTGGATTTGGGATGGAGCAGACCGAGACCTGCAAGGTTTCAGAGTTGAAAAAGCTACAGGTTTCGATGCTCCGTTTTACCCGATTCACGAAGGGCAGCTTTCAATCAACACCAACTCCATTGTAGATGAGAAGCCAATCCGCTTGGGCGAAAACTACTACAGAGTTATTGCAATTGATACCGCAGGTAACGAAGCAACCTCTGTTTTTACTTATGGTATGATTCGTGATGAGGTGCCGCCAACTCCACCTACTGTATTCAGCGCCAATGTAGATTCCACTGGAATTGTAACCATTTCTTGGTCGCCATCTCCTGAAGAAGATGTATTTGGCTACCGAATTTTTACTGCCTATAGTGCAGACCATGAGTTTATTACCATCT
>DAIRTB010000125.1:3499-5748 GCA_036804105.1 Bacteroidota bacterium
AGAGATACCACATTTTTAGATAGTATCTCCCTAAAAACACTCACCAGATATGTTTATTACAAAATTGTAGCACTCGATTATAACTATAACCACAGTGTTCCATCTGAGATTTTAGCGGTTAAAATTCCAGACAAGGTAAATCCCGCTGCCCCGGTTTTTAGCTCCTACTTAGTGTCTGAAAAAGAGGTTTTATTAACTTGGGAGCCAAGTGTGAGCGATGATGCACAAAACATCATTCTAAAAAGAAGAGAGATGCCTGCTGGAAATTGGAATATAATTTTCGAAGCCTTAAACAATGCAAATCCGGTATTTAAAGATTCAAGTGTTAAGCCAAACGGTTTATACGAGTACCAAATTGTTGCAAAAGACAGTAGCGGATTATTCTCTGAAAACCCAAGCAGTTTGTCTTTAAAGGTAACGCCCATTAGCAAATTGCCAGAAATAGATAATCTTATTTTTTCTGCCGATACCATTAAGCGGACGCTCACCATTTCGTGGAAATATGCGCCTGTTCCAGATGTGTATTATGTAATTTATAGAAGCGACTCCCCAGATGCTGCTCCCACCTCATATGAGTTTGTGGAAGGAAGTTTACAGTTCATAGACCGTGGTATGGTTCCAGGAAGAGCATATAAATATCAATTAAAAGCTGTGCAACGAAAAGGGCCTGAAAGTGGTGTTAGTAAGGAATTCAACTTTATATTCCCGCATAAATAAATTCAGTTAGTAAGGCTCTTTTAGTCCAATTTCATTAGCAAGAATACGTGTAAATTATCACTGTAATTCGCTGTTTACTAATTGGTTGATATTTTTTGGTGAAGTGATAATAGATTTACATTCACTTAAACAAATCACCATGAAAAAATTATTTTTGATCGCATTTTCTGCAATGCTTGCGATCGTTGCATTGGCGCAGAATTTATCTCTTCGTTTTTCCAAAGCGGTTATAGAAGCCAAAGTAGGAGAAGGTCAACATGAAGCGATCTTAAAGCAAATTGCAGCAGCAAAAGTGCAATTGCAATATCAAATTGATGCTAAAGCTCAAATGCTTGGAACAGAGGCAACTCTAAACTGGGAAGTTTTGCAAGGAGGCAAGGTGTTGTCTTCAACAAAAGGGCTTCCAGCTAAAATTCAACCCAAAGGTGGCACAATGGATGCCTATAAAAGCGGACTTGAAGAATCCATGATCTCCACATGGGAGAAGCAAGGATTTATTAGACGGCAGATTGGCAGAATTGAAAAAGAGAATGAAAGTGGAACCCTTGGTCAGCCGGGAAAACCAGGCGAAAAGCAAGGTTTCGTTCGTAGGCAGATTGGTAGAATACCTAAGCAAGATTATGAAGTGCGAGTTACCCTTGTGCCAAGTAGCAAAACAGGAAATACTACACAGCCAGCATCTTTGACGGTGAAAATAAATTAGGCTAGAAACCCGCTTTTCTTCAACAAAAAAGCCTCAAATCTGTGTTAAGCAGATTTTGAGGCTTTTGCATGATAAATTTTATTTTTGTTCGTTCAATTCCCAACTGTAATTTAGGTTGGTAACTTTTGCGGTGGTTAATACCTTAACCTTACTGTATTTATTTAAGAATGCAATAAATTCAGTTCCTTTTGGGAAATCAACCGAGTACCATTTAAAAATTTGAGAAACCTCTGCTTTTTCTGGGCTTAGTTTGTTTCTAATGCCATCGTTTAAGAATAAAACCGCTTGATCATCTAGTTGTTTTTCTATTTTTTCTGCAGTGTAAGCTTCATTTCTTAGGGTTGGGCACGAATATGCTGCACAAACTAAAGCAAAATGTAAGCGTGGGTCTTTGTATTTTTTTCTTAGGATTCCGTGTTCAATATTATTCAAATCATACGTTTTTCCACCAATTTGTATGAATTTTAAATCCCATGGCGTATTTACAAAGGGGATATTGAATCTCGCTTCCAGGTCTTTTATACTTTTCAGCGGATAGTTTCTGATGATGAGTTGAATCGTAAACGCATTGTAGGCATTTATCCAGAAAGCTTTATCTTCGTTTGCTGTAAAAGAGGTATTTGGTGCATTTTCACTCAACAGCTTAAGGTATCTATTTAAGGTAACGCTATCTTTAATAAAACCCTTGTAATCTACCATTCCAACCATGTTTACATGCTTTTTAAGAAGCGAATCCCAGATGTCGTGGCTTGGTGCTTTTGCTTGAGCCGATATGCTTAAAACGAATAGCAAGGCAAATGGAAAAAGAAAATTTTTCATTTCAAGAAAA
>DAIRTB010000125.1:5758-6731 GCA_036804105.1 Bacteroidota bacterium
AGTTTCTTTTAACAACGATTGAAAAGCTAACTTAGTTTCAAGGATCTTTTTTGTTTAATAATCGTATAGAATCGTATCAAATCGTATCATACAGTAGTTGGCCTAAATTTACTATACTCCTACACTATAATACTCAACTCCCCTAAACTGCAATCGGTGCCTTAATTCCTGGGTGCGGATGGTAGTTTAAAATCTCAATGTCATCGTACGAAAAAGAAAAAATGTCTTTAATTTCTGGGTTGATTTTGAGTTTTGGCAATGGTCTAAATTCTCTGCTAAGTTGCAAATTACATTGCTCGAAATGGTTGCTATAAATGTGTGCATCGCCAAAAGTGTGCACGAAATCGCCAACCTCAAGATTGCAAACTTGTGCAACCATGTGGGTTAGTAAGGCGTAGCTTGCTATGTTGAAAGGTACACCTAAAAATACATCGGCACTGCGTTGGTAAAGCTGACAGCTTAGCCTTCCTTCTGATACATAAAACTGAAACATGGTGTGGCAAGGTGGCAAAGCCATTTTACTTACCTCGGGTACATTCCAAGCCGAAACTAATAGCCTTCTAGAATCTGGATTCCGTTTAATTTGTTCAATGAGCAACGAAATCTGATCGATGCTTCCACCATTTGCATCTGGCCATGAGCGCCATTGGTGGCCATAAACTGGACCAAGATTACCATCTGCATCGGCCCACTCATCCCAAATGCTTACACCATTTTCTTTTAGGTAAGCAATGTTGGTATCACCCTTCAAAAACCAAAGTAACTCATGGATAATCGATTTTGTATGCAATTTTTTTGTGGTGATGAGCGGAAAGCCCTCCTGCAAGTTAAAACGCATCTGATAACCGAAAACACTTCTGGTTCCAGTTCCTGTGCGATCTTGCTTATCTGTACCGTGGTTTAAAATATGCTGAAGTAGGTCGTGGTATTGTTTCATCTTAAAAATCTTGGTACAAAAATGGGGTTTTAATTC
>DAIRTB010000126.1:0-6343 GCA_036804105.1 Bacteroidota bacterium
ATTTATTTAACGCCATCCGCAACACTTACCGGCAATGTTGTGGACGAAAACGGTTGCCCAGTTGCTTGCTATGTTGCTGTTTTAGGTGCAGATTTAAAGGAAACAACCTTCGAGTTTGCAGGAAGTAGCAGCGGTATACCAAAATTTAATTCAATTTACAACATTCAGCTTCCACCAGGAAAAGATCTAAAAATAGTAGTTTGGCCTAAAGACCTCAAATACTTCATTGATACCATCTCAGTTGCAGAAATTAAGCCTGGCAATAACCAAAAAGATCTTGTTGTTTATAAAAGATTGCATCGGGTTAAAGTCTTAGTTTCAGAAAAAACAACCAAATTAATTAACGGCAAAAATGTGACAATAACACTAGCAGTTCCAAATGCTAGCGTTGCAATCGAAGAACACACTGCCACCACCAATTCTGAAGGCGTTGCAGTTTTAAACTTCGCCAATACTAGCACGAAAAATTTCACCTTAAAGGTTAATGGGCCGAGTAATGGCACTTATATCCAGAAAATGGTGCAGATTACCAATTACGAAACCAAATCTGAAGCCACCACAATCAACATTACTTTAGAAAAAGGAGTGGCGCTTTCAGGAACCATTACTGCTAACGGATCTCCAGTTAAAGGTGCAAAAGTGTTGGTTGAAATGGGGCTTGCTATAACGCCAATTTTTACTTTTTCAGACGATGCTGGGAAGTATTCGCTCACTGGATTTTCTTCGGCCTCCGATAAAAGTGCCGTTGTAAAAGTGATTGCGCCGGAATCAAATCCAAACAATCTAATCGGAACTGAGGCGAAGATTGTTTTTACCAATTCAAGCACCAAAAAGGATTTTACACTTCAAGCATTTACAGGATTTGAGGTGAATAATTTCTTCGGATTTAAGCTAGAAATTACCACCTTACGGGTTATTAATGCAGATGAAGTGGAGGTTTCTGGCTTCATCAATTTAAACGAAATGAGTAATTCTTTTGACTTAGCAGAAAATGCGAAACCTGCTTTTAGTAAACTCATCATTAAGAAAGGAAGCAAAGTAAATGCGAAAGGTTTAACTGAAGGCATTCCACAAAAAACGGAATTGCTTACCAATTTAGGCACCATAAGACTGAAATACGGCAAGCACATAAACACCATTCTCTCAGCGCAAAATAACTTGCTAGGCAAAACTTTATCGTTAAAAAAAGAAGATAATGTTACCGGAATTTGGGGGCGTGTTTACATTGTAGACAACTCCTTCGATTTCCCAGGTAGCTACCTAAGTTTCGGCAAAACAAATTTTTATTTAGCTGATGCAAACCAGAATAATATCTCAAAGCTTATTGTTGCACCTTTTAGCACAGCATCAAACGTACAAGGACCGAAAACCACTTACAATCTCTGCAATTCTAAAGGCGAAGCGTTGGAGTTCACCTTCTTGCAATTCAAAGCAAAAGCGAATCCGAAAACTTCCACCATAACCTTGCTGCCAAATGGAGAGCCACGCCTTGCAATGGATACGGAAATTAAAGCCAATTTCGAGAACATGAATCCGAGTGATTTGAAAATTGAACTCGGAATTTTCGAAATGAATCATGAGAAAATATTCCCGCTAACTGGAAAGCAAAAGATCAAATTCAAATTAGAAAAGTGGGATGTTGAGGTAAACAATTGGCAGCTTACTGCCAACAAAGGCGGAATATTCTCTAACGATGGATTTGTAAATACAGGTGTTGTTCAAGTGCCTTTTAAGTATTTCCACATGCAAAACAACTTACTTAAATTCGATCAGTTTACCTTGTCGAACTTAAGTTTGGGAGGTATTACTCCCCTCGAAGTTAATGTTGGAGTAAGCACAATTTTTGGTTTCGATAAAGCTACTGGAACAGATAAAAAGCCGCATTGGAAATTGTCTTTGGTGGGAAATGCAGCCAAACCCGCCGCACAATTTGGAGGCATGGAAGGTTTAGCCCCAGGCAAGAAAATCGGCATCGAGGTGCTTTCACTCATCAGCAATGGTGAGCAATTGCTCAGCTTCGGCGCAGCCACAACACCTATTATTTTATATGAGGTAATTAAGTTTACGCCATCAACCATAACCAGTTACTCCGATTACTATACTTTGGGAGGAAAGTTAGATTTGGGAATACCAAGAATCAATTCAAATCTTACTGGAAATCTGATAGTTAAAGGGAAAAATGGTGGCAAAATTGAGCTACTGCCACAGCAATTCGAGTTCGAAGGCAAAGGCTTTGTGAAATTTCAAACCAAGGGAAATGGCGATCAGAAACAAACTTTATCTAAGGGTAAATTGGTGCTTATTGGAACGATAGAAGAACCCGGAAAAACACCTCAGTTTAAATGCGAACTCGTTAAAAATGGTCTGAACACGGCACCTGAAATTTCCTTACTTCCTAATCAAATTGTAAGTTTCGGATCCAACAAACTAACTAAAGTTGCTGGTAAAATGCCTGTAAAAAACAATGATTGGGATTATTTCTCTTTCGAAGGTGATCTTACTGGTTTTGAAGGAGTTGGCCAAGAAAAAAAGCGCATGAAATTTACTGTTTATGGCGATATAAAAGCAGAAGGTCAATCGGTTAAAATGGATAACATCAATACGCCTTTTGGTGGAATGGAATTGGTTTACGATTACAATAATGGCAGGTTGATGGGCCACATGGATATTGCGATGGATTTCAGTGAGTCGCTCAGTATTTTGGGCGTTGCAAACATGTTATTCGATAATCAGGGTTTCTACATCAGTGCAGCGGCTCAGGTAACCGCACCTGTGGTAAACACTTTTAATGCGGGCATCTTAGTTGGCACCTACGGTAAAATTCCTGCAAATGTTTTGAACGATGTGGTGAAGTTTAATTACAATAAAAACGTTCCTTGCTATCTCAGCACCAACGGATTAAAAGGCTTTTTCATAACTGGCGGAAGAGAATTGCCGCTTCAAGTTCCCAACTTTAGCATCGATATTCCACCAGGATTGGGACTTGTATCCGTTAATGCAGGAGCAACTTCTGGGGTTGAGGTTCAGTTGGGTATGGATTTTAAAAAGGGTACTATTTTAACAGCGCAGGCGCTCATTTACGCTAAAGCTTGGGCAGGAATTGGTTCTATAACCTGTACCGAAGCCTCTGCAAATGCAGCAGCAGAAATTATGGTTACCGGTACTTACAATGCAGGAACATTTAACATAGATGGCTGTGGCAGCTTAGTTCTTGCTGTAAAAGGTAGCCAGAAAGTGCCGCTGTTAGTAGATTGCGTTGCACCAGAAATCTCACTCAACACTGCTATTGGAGCTAAATATTTAATCCATCTAGGCAGCGACGGTTTCTACCAAAAAGTGAAATTTAGTTTGGGTTCGGATGCCAGCAATTGTACTGCAAAAATTAATTGTAACTAGACATGAAAACTACAAAAGCTCTTTTTTTACTATTTTGGGTGATGTTTTTAGCCTCGTCTACAACACTTTCTGCTCAATCTACTTACGGATTTGCTGGAAAATACGGCAATTTCATTTTCCTAGGAAATGAATTGGCTAAAGCTGAAAATGGTCGCATAATTTCGAAAGAAAATGTTCCATTAGCTGAAGTTCGCTTTCCAAATTCTGAGGAAGATTTTGTGGCAAAAGTTCACGCATTTTATGCGCAGAATCCATATTTCCCAATGGTTGCAGATTCTATTTTGGGTGGATTTTGGCAATGGGCAACTGCCTATTCAACCATCGATAGTCTGCCTCAAGCTGCCAAACAACTTGATGTTTTGGTAGGATTAGGCGTTGTTTATTTCGATCCTTTGGCTGATTCCCGAACCGACATTATCTATGAAATTACACAATTGAATGCAGAAAAGAGTAGGGTAGTGGTAAAAGCTCCTGATCGTCAAAATCTACCAAAGTTTAAATTTGCAGGAAAGCAAATCGGTAGCAATCATATTTTAGCTGATTGGTTTGCGTTTGGAAATCCGCAAATTCTAAAAGTGGATGTTTACAAACAACATCTTGGCCAAGACGATTTAAATCGAGTTGAATTACCAACTTATCTCTTCAGAAATAACGATTCGGTAAGTATTCGGGTTATGGATACCAGCATTTTGAAGGGACTAACCTATCGATATTTCATCCGTTTGGTTGATCCTTTTGGTTGGGTAAACAACCTTGCAGATACCCTTACTATTTTGCACACTCCAGAAAACAGTTTGCCAGTTTTTATTCAAGCCAAATCAGAAAGTGATGATTTATCAAAAGGTATACGCTTAAATTGGAAATTACAGAATTTATATAACGTTCAGGCAATTGATATTTTCAGAAGTTTGCATTACGACAGTGCTTTTGTTCAGATTGGAACTGTTGCCTCTACTGATACCACTTTTCTCGATTTAGCAGTAAAACCAGTTACTGGATATTGGTACAAAATGGTATTGAATGGGGTTTTCGAAAGAGAAATGGAACCCGTAAAAATTGCAGGAATCTTGAAGAGTGGTCCGGAGATTTTACCTGTTAGTCAGGTTTCGGTAAACTCAAATGAATACGGAATTCAAATTTCTTGGGTGAAAAATAGCAACGCCACCAGAGGATTTTACGTTTTTCGAGCCAATGGTTATTCTGGTGAATTTGAGCAGGTGAGCGATTTGCTTTTGGCTAATTCAAGTTCAGATTTCTACAATTTTCAAGATTCATCAAGCCAGGTAAAATCTGGTTTACCATATTCATATACCATCAAAACTTTGAGCGATGGATATGTGCTTAGCCAGAATAGCGATACTGTTTCAATAATTGCACCAGTGGTAGAATCTTTGCCATTTATTACCCAATTAGAAGCTTATGTTGAGCAAAATGCAGTTTTGGTTGTCTGGGGCAATGTGCAGGAGTTTTATCCGCAATTGGTTGGCTACCAAATATTTAGATTCGAGCTCGATAAATGGGTTTTGTTGCAAGAAACAAGTTACAGCACCACTCAATATATTGACAGCAATGTGCAAATTGGCAAAAGCTATAAATACAAAGTTGTGCCTCTTGCCGTTGGAGACATCGCTGGAGGCGAAATGGAAATTGAAGTTGCCCTAACGCCACCAACTTTTTATGCTCCAGAAATTCTGAATGCAGAAATTCAAGCCAATGCCATCTTAATCAAGCTACAAGAAAACCAACAAGAAAATATTGAGAATATCTTTATTTACAGAGGCGAAGTTGGTAATGATGCTAAGCGAATTGCCAGCTTAAAACCAGCAGAAACCACCTATATCGATAAAACCATTTCCAAAGGAAAAACCTATTTCTACTATTCAACTTTAAGTGCTTATGGTGCTGAAAGTGAGCCAAGTGCGCCGCTAAACATTAACTTCCCCTAGGTGTTTTAGTGGGCCTTGGTTCTTTACTTTAAAAGAGAACAAAGGATTTAAGTTTGAAGTGGAAATTTAGTTTGAAGCTTAAGTTAAGCCATTAAAAAGTAAAGGGTATTTAAAGCTGTCACAAAAATTTAATTTATCTTAACTCCTTTATTGTAAAAAAATTAAACCATTAAGTAGTTAAGGGTATTTAAGGCTACCTCAGAAAAAAGTTAAACACTTAAGTTATCTTGACTTATAAATGTTGATATTTAAGGCTGACGAAAAAACTTAATTGTGAAAATTTACGCCCAAACTTTTGCACCTTCTGTGCAGTTTTTGCACATTTCAATCTTGCTTCTAGATTGCAAAACATTGGAACGGAACTCTTGGTAAGTAGCAGAATTCCAAACGATTTCGAACCTATCCTTTTGAAGGTTACCCATAGGATGCTCGGCGTCTTTATCGAAACAGCAGGGTACAACTTGTCCATCCCAAGTAATTACGCAGCTGTGCCACATTTTCCAGCAGTGGTTCTCAAGCGGGTTTTTCACCTCCCATTTGCCAGATTTTGTTTGTTTGTACCGAGTGTATTTATCAATAGTTGGAATTAAATCGGAGCCGTTTTCATAATCGTAGATTTGCGCCGTTTTTAGTTTCACTTCGTCCACTCCAATTTCTTTAGCCAATTTATGCACATCATCAATCTGGTGTTCGTTTGGTTTAACCACCAAAAACTGGAAGATGATGTGCGGCGTTGCTGATTTTAAGTCCTTTTTCCACTTCACTAAATTTTTAGCGCCTTGCAAAACCTTCTCTAGTTTTCCACCAATTCTGTATTGCTGATATGTTTCTTGGGTAGTGCCATCTATCGAAATAATAACCCGATTAATGCCAGATTCTACCGTTTTCTTCGCCATTTCTTCGGTGAGGTAATGCGCATTGGTAGAAGTTGCGGTATAAATTTTCTTTGAAGCAGCATAAGCCACCATGTCTAGAAAGTTTTTGTTTAGATACGGCTCGCC
>DAIRTB010000126.1:6353-6674 GCA_036804105.1 Bacteroidota bacterium
AAGTATGGTTCACCTTGGAAATAGAAGATAAGATAACTCATTCTAGGAGCAAGTTCATCTATAATTTTGTGATAGATATTGTTTTCTAGCATGCCGGTTGGGCGGGTAAAAGACCTTAATCCACTAGGGCATTCTGGGCAACGCAGGTTGCAAGAAGTGGTGGGTTCAATAGAAATGCTGGTTGGCAATCCCCAATGGTAAACTTTTTTGGTGATTTTAGAAACGAGATAGCTGGCAACCAATTGTGTGAGGTTCCAAACACGTAGCGGTTTTAATTTGCTAATAAACTGAAGGGCATCTTTGCTGCGAGCTCGAAAATAC
>DAIRTB010000127.1:0-5483 GCA_036804105.1 Bacteroidota bacterium
AATTTAGTTTGTTGCCTACTCTGTTCCGTTTTCGGCTTACCGGTTTATGCTAAGTGTTGTTTTACTCATCATAAATCGAATGTAGTATAAAGATTTAATACTTACAACCTTAACAAAAATATTATTGTTAAAAATAATTCTGTATTAATTGCCACCAAAAAAAATCCCCAGCATTACTGCTGGGGATTAATAATCGAACTTATAACAATTTACTTCTGATTAATCACTTTATGCGTGCTAACCCCATTTTCAGTTCTAATTCTGAGGTAGTAAACTCCATGGGCCAAATTTTGGAAATTGATTTCGTTTAGATCTCCAATCTGGTTAAGTAGCACTTTACCACTAACGTCCATTAACTCAATCTGATTTATCACTTCTAAACCTTTGTTTAGGTAAATAATACCATTAGATGGATTTGGATAAATCTGTACAGCAGTTGCTTTTGCATCTACTTTTACAGAGATAATTTTACACTCTTGGCTTTCTTTTTGGTTGTAGTCGATGCTGATTAATCTGTAATAGTTGTTGCCTGCGTTTGCATTTCTGTCTATGAAATTGTAATTGCTTGTGATTGTACTATTTCCAGCTCCATTTACAAAACCAATTTCTTTAAAGTCTGAACCACTATTGCTTCTCTCAATTCTGAAACCAAAGTTATTGGTTTCGGTTGATGTACTCCAGTTTAAGGCTACCATTCCGTTGGTATTTACTCCTACAAAATCAACACAACCAACTGACAATGGATTCAAGATGGTGAGCTCATTTGTTGTTTGGTCTATCAAAAACCCTTGAGCGTTAGAAGAGTTAGCCGTTACTGGATATATAGCATCCATATTTGGTAGAATAACGTTAGCTGTAGATAGAGAAAGTGTCCACGTGCCGTTCAATACCGATAGTGCCTGGTCAACACCTAATACATAAGTTACATTGTTTACAGTAACACTCAGACCAGTAGCATTAACATGATCCCAAGATCCAGTAAGATCTGGACTTCTATTTGATGTTGTTAAAGAATTCGCAGTTGGGCAATCCATAATATTCTGAATCGGAATTGTGATTAGGTTATTGTCATAATCGCATTCCTTGTAATCTGATGTTTGGGTGCTTAAACTGGCCAAAGTAAATGTATTGCCTACAGCATTTCCTACGCCACCAGGAACAAAAGAACCATTATCGTTTAATATAGCGATAAACTCAATGGCATTTGGATCCAAACTCAGTGCCTCATAATCAACATCGAAAGGTAAACTAGAACAATCTGCCTGATCTATAACCTCAGGAAAATTGCCTGTAAAAAGTAATATTGCACTTGCATCAATAGTTGGATCCTTATCGTAGAAAGAAACAGGCAACCCACCCGGGCTAGCGCCAGCACCTGGGTTACAAATGGTTATATCTACTTCTACCTCACCACATTCGCCTTGATTCGAGATTTTATAATCCGTATTTATATCGGTAGAAAAAGCAAAGTCAGGTCTTTCACCAAAAAAGTCGAGGTTGGTAATAACTTGGTAGGTATTTGCCACCAAACCAAATTTATTTCTTACGGTAATGCTAGATTTGTCTGGACTTAGCAAAAAAGTAAGATCATAAAAAGAAGAATCTTGATTAGTAACAAATTGTTTCGAATAATACCCATCTGAGTAAGTTGGATTTCTACTACTTGTACCGTCTAGGGGTAAGTTGGTGTAAACATAATTATCGTCTCTTCTAGTGGTTTGATCGGTAAACCCTACTTGTTGCCAATAATATCCATTGGCAGTTTCTGTATTTAAATTTATTACTGCATAAGATGCAAGGGCATTCTCATTGTGTCTGTTTCCAGAGTTGTTTGCATTTCCTGCCTGCCTAACAAATATAAAGTTTGCGCCTGCCGGTATGCTAACTACAACAGAATCGCTACCACCATTTGCTTGACCTGGAGGAATTATCCCCTTTGGAAGAAAAGCACTTTTGGTTTCGATAAAATCAACAGCCATTCCAAGGCCAGTTCTTTCTAAGAATTCTACTAAATAAATATCATCGAAATCTGATCTGTATTCTGCGTTTCTGGAAATTATTAAGTTTCCATTATTGGTATAAATTCTTGGGTTTTCAATTCCGATGTCGTTGGTTGCATCAGAAGTAGAGCTTTTTCCAGAAAAATCGCCAATTCTATTTGCACCAGGCAAGCTAAGGAATCTGGTAGAATCTGATGCTGTATGGTTTACCACCGAGTAGGTAGATCTAAAAGCAATATTAGCACCGTTTGCAAGTGTGTTAAAACCGTTAATTCTATTTGCATCTAGATCTATGATGTACTTAGCATCGCTATAACCTTCTTCAGTCCCACCTTCAGAATCGTAGTTCGATTTTCTAACCGTACCTTTTTTGCTCAAAACAATTAGGCTTGTATTGTTTGGAATAGCTAAAGATCTTGTTGCAACACCACCTGTAAATACCATTCGGCCATTGCTTATACTTAGTAATGAATTAGTAACTGAAGAAGTGTATTCTGCAAGATAAGAAGATATTAAGGTTGTATTAGACTCTGTTACAGTGAGTACATTTCCGCTTTTGGTAATTCTGATATCATTTAAAAGGTTAGGCGTAATTTGGCCTAAAGCTATTTGGGTTGATACGAATGTTCCAAAGGGCACATTAATCCATGTGTAAAGATTGGTACCTGTGCCTGGAATTGCGGTACTGTCAGCATAATTTAAAATTCCAGAAGAAGTTTCTTCTATCATATCTATAACAATTGATGCCGTTAGAAAATTTTCATCTCCTAGATTTTCTTTGGCATTTGGAGTTGGAATAACCGACGAATGACTTGAGATGGTTAACAATACTTTATTTACATTAACAGGAACTGTTAAGGTTACATCCGAACCATTGTTTGCTCTATAAGCAGATTGAACACTTACAATGTCCGCTCGATCGCCCCCTAGAGGCGGACAAATGGTGGTAGGAAGGTTTTGTGCAAATAAATTTAATTGAACAAAAAGCAGAAGAAAAAATGCAATAAATAATCTAGAAGAAAGTATGAAGTATGACATATTTACAAAAGTATGTCGGTTTATTGGCTCCACTTCACAATTTTCGATAAACACCCCATAATTTTCGATGAAATAAAACCCTAGAAAAGTAAAATTTCCTCCAAACCAAAATAAAAAAATTTTTATTTCAGTTGTAAAAAAATTAAATTTTACAAATTCCGACATCTTAAATTTCTACTAATTAACACATTGACTGAAAAAAGCGTTGTTTTAAATCTTAAATTTAAAAATTTAAATTTAAATAAATAAAACACCTTTTCTGCTAAATTCCTACATTAAGTATCTTACAATTTCAAGTTCCATGAGTTGGCAATTAATAGCGGAATTAATGATTGTTTAATTTTAAATTCTCTTTTTTTTTCATTGGTAATTCATTTGTCAGATTCAGTTTGGGCACTAAACTTTGCTCTGTTAACTATTTTGATTTTATTGAACAGGATTAGCATTATTCTTTATCTACGAATAAACACAACCTTCCAAAAACCCTACCTTTTGAAATTTATTAACAACCCTGGAGATAATGAAATACGAAAATATCTATTGCTCAAATGCTAATTTATTGTTCATTAAAACAAGTGTTTCAAGCTATTGTGTACAAACATTTTGTATTTGCCATCTTCATATTTTAACACATAAAGACTGGTATTTTTGTGTTCAAAGGCATCCATTTCGCTAAGAGGCATCTGCAACATCCAAGCGAAAAGTATGCGCATTGCCCTGCCGTGCATGCAAATTAAAATCTTTTGTGCATCGGTTTCTATAAGTAAATCCATCGCTTTCCGTTGTCGGTTTTCTACCTCACTTGGAGATTCTCCTTTAGGTGCTTTTGCCGTGTAATCACCAGAGCTCCAGGCTGTTAGTAAAGAATCGTACGCTTCTTGAAAATCGTTTCTGAAATCTTGTCCTTCGTAGATTCCCCAAGAAATTTCGTCAAAGCCTTCATCAGCAAAAAGCGGAATACCCAATTGAACAAATGGCGCAATGGTTTGGGCGGTTCGTCTTAAAGCGGAACAAACCAATAAATCGAAGCCTTCATTTTTATAATATTCAAAAAAGGCATTTGCTTGTTTTCTTCCAAGATCATTCAAACCCTCATTAACACCTCTGCCCTGAACTCTGCCGAGTGCATTGAAGGCTGTTTGTCCGTGTCTGTAAATGTATAATGTCTTTTTCATTCTTTGGTATAAGTTTCCCAACGTTCTAAAAGGTACTGAAAATCAGGCGCCAATGGGGTATCGAAGAAAATGCGATCGCCTGTTGCTGGGTGGGTAAAGCCAAGCGTTTTGGCATGTAAAGCCAAACGGGGCATTTCGGCAAAACAGTTTTCTACAAACTTCTTGTAACTACCAGTTGGCATTCCTTTAAGAATTTTATCGCCACCATAATCTGGATCGTTAAAAATGGGAAACCCAGCATGTTGCGCATGCACCCGTATCTGATGCGTTCTACCTGTTTCCAAAGTAAATTCTAACAAACTTACATATCCGAAACGCTGCAAAACTCGATAATGGGTTACGGCAGTTCTACCTTTATCGCCATCAGCAGGATACACATCCATCACTTTGCGGTCTCGAACGGAGCGATCGATGTTTCCAGTTATCGTACCAAAATCCTCTTTTGGATTTCCCCAAACCAAGGCTTGGTAGTGCCTATCAATTGTATGGTCGAAAAACTGTTTCGCTAAGAATGTCATGGCATAATCTGTTTTCGCAATAACCAACAAACCTGAAGTGTTTTTGTCTATTCTGTGTACCAAGCCAGGACGAATTTCTCCATTTCTGTGCGTAGGCAAATGCTCGAAATGATACACCAAAGCATTAACCAAAGTGCCTGTATAATTTCCGAAACCAGGATGCACTACCATACCAGCAGGCTTATTTACAAGCAAAAGACTATCGTCTTCGTACACAATGGTTATGGCGATATTCTCCGGATAGACTGTTTTATCACGAGGCGGACGGGACAAAACCAGTGTAATCACATCCAAGGGTTTTACCTTATAACTAGGTTTAGTTTCTTTACCATTTACCAAAATTGTACCCGCATGTGCAGCATTTTGGATTCTATTTCTGGAAACATTGGGCAGCTTATCGAACAAAAATTTGTCTATCCTTACCAAATTTTGACCCGGATCAACCACAATCCTGAAATGCTCAAAAAGATCGTCTTCGGTTTCAACCTCACCTGGGAAATAATGCTCTGGCAGCTGATTTTCTAAATCGTTACTCATAAAATTTAAAATACAAAAAACGGCAAACTTTAGTCAATTGGGTAGAAAACTTTGCCTTCAATATTTTTCTTATTTTTTTAGATGATGTTTTACCAGCAAATAATTACCATCTGCTTTAAATTCAACCATTCGAAGTAGCTCAGATTTACGTGTATTCAATACCCAAAGTATCTGATTTTTGTTTGTTAAAACCCATATTTTTGATCGATGAAATT
>DAIRTB010000127.1:5493-6648 GCA_036804105.1 Bacteroidota bacterium
AAAAAACGGTCTCCATTTTTTGGTTTTCTTACGTGGAATGGAAAGGGAAATAGATCCAAATCAATTATCGCATTATTGGGTTCTCGTATTAATTCTGCCCCAATTTCTTCTGGGCGGATGGTGATGATTTCCAACGAATTTTCATCATCTAAAACAAAAAAACCAGTGCTTGAAATTTGAATATCACAGTTTGAATTGTCGGGAATAGAATTGAATTCTTGAAATCTCAATCCATTGACTTCTGTAACCAATTTATGAGTTTCTGAAAAGTAAATCAATCCGCTTTGCTGGAAACATTTTTCTAATATTTCTTGAGAAATATCATACCCAAAACCGAAGTTCTGCAGAAGTTCCGATATTAAAAAAGTGGCATCCTCATTACCCTTAAAAGTGCTGAATGCCAGAAATTTACTGTCAGCATCATCAACCAAATTATTTTGAGAAAACTTATTTATGGCTGATGAAAGAAACCTTGCCGCATCTCCCCAACGTTGTTGATTTTTAGCATGGGTTACCTCTAAATTTTCATTTAGCTTTTTCAGTTTTGGTACTATTTCATGCCGAATAAAATTGCGACTATAATCTGTTTTGGCGTTCGAAACATCTTCTCGCCAGGGTTGTCCAATATCGTTTAAAAAATCAATCAAATCGGTTTTAGTGTAGCTCAATAATGGACGGTAAAATTGATCTCTAAATCTTGGAATGCCACCCCAACCCTTCCAACCCATTCCTCTAGAAATTCTAAACAAGGTTGTTTCTAATTGATCTGAAGCGGTATGAGCCGTTAAAATATAATCGAATTGAATAGATAAGGAATCGAACCAATCGTAGCGCAACTTTCTGGCTACTAATTGAATATTTTGCTGTTGATTCTTGTCCCAAAAATGCTCATCAACAGACTTCGATAAAAAAACTAAACCGTAATCATTCGCAAGCTTAGCTAAGAATAGCTCGTCTTGATCTGAATCTTTGCCTCGCAACTTAAAATTGAAATGTAGCAAAGCTGGTTTTACATCCACAAAAAGCAAAAGCCGTAAAAGCGCTACGCTATCTACCCCACCAGAAATAGCTAAAGCAATTCTCAAATTGGGTTTGAGAAGGCTCTTATGTTCATTTTTAAATATACTTACAAGGGGATGCATCTTGAGGTTACAC
>DAIRTB010000128.1:0-6622 GCA_036804105.1 Bacteroidota bacterium
TTGACGGGTTTTATCCAAGAAACGTCGGCTAATTTGTTTGGCTCATTCAGGTTTTCAATTATGTAAGAATTCACCAAACCTGAAACATCCTTACTGATTTGAATAATGCGCCAAGGCGTACTAAAAGGCAATGCCACAGTGGCTTTCAATCCATTTGGTGATGAAGCTAAGGATGAACTAAGCACCAAACTTTTCGGATCCAGTTTTAGCGACATCCCCGGAAAATTTACCAAAGCAGCCTCATGAATGCTTAGATGAATACCCTCGTTTGTAAGCATGGTAAGTGGCGTATTCGCACCATTTTTTTCAGCAATAAAAGAGGTAGAAAGAAATTGCTCGGCTGATTTGCCAATGGTATCTATTTCAGATAATTTACTTTTGGTGTACCAATGTTCGTCTTGATCCCAATCTGCTGGAATCCACCAAGCAGTATGGTTTCCAGACATTGCAAACTCTGTAAATTCTTGCTTTATGCGAAGCGAATCTTCCCCTTCGAAAGTATATCTGAAACCTAATCCATCGTTAAAGATTCTGAAGGTTACTTGCATTGCCTTCTGATCTTTATTCAACAATCTGATGCTAAGCTGCTTATAATTCTCTTCAACCTCCGCCATTCTGCCCCAAACAGGCTGCCAGGTTTTATTATAGCTTAAACTATCAATTTTATCGATGCTGAAGTCTTTGCTAAGATTTATGCTTTCGGCATCAAACCCTAAAAGAGAAGGTTTAATTATTTCCTTTCCATCAAATTGAACGGCATACTTAGCTTCTCCAGCTTTGGTAACGTGAAAACTTACGATTGTTCTCCCATCTGGTGAGGAAAGTTTAATTTCATCTTTTTCCTGCTTATTGCAAGAAATTAACCCGAAGACAAGGCAGATACCAAGCGCAATTTTATTTAAAAACATGTTTTTTACTTAAGATTTTTTCAGCTCTAAAACTAAGTATTGATATGGTTTTAAGTTGATTTTCTGAGCTGCTGTAAATTGGGTATCTGTGTATAAATCGGTGGCATCAGATCCAATTTCGGTATTCATATTTACCTCCTTGTTGCGAACGTTTACCAGAACCAAGAAAGTATTTCCTTCGTGGGTTCTGGAATAGCCAATAACATCTTTACCAAAATCTTTACTTTCGAAAGAACCAAGGGTAAAAGCCTTATTATTAGCCTTTAATGCAAGCGTCTTTTGATAAAATTTCCGCATTTCTGGGTTTAAATCCCACTTTACTGGAATCTTCTCGAAGAGGTTGAGAATAGTAGAATCTCCAACTTCTTGCCCGTTGTAAATTAATGGAACACCAGGGCCAAAAATGGTGGCAACCGATGCAGCTTGTGCGCCCATTAATCCATTAAAGAGTCTAATTGGGGTTGCATCCCAAGAAGTTTCATCGTGGTTGGTGGTAAATACCATGCGTCTAGAAGTGGCTGGAAATTTCGCTTCTTCTAAAATCAATGCAGTATTGTATTTCAGTGCAGAATCGCCTTTAAAAACTTTTTTCAGCGCATTGTAACGCTCCCATGCGTAGGTCATTTGGAAACCAACATCAATCAATTCAGGGTCTGCACCTTCGGCCAACATAATAACTGGCTTAATCGCTTTTAATGAATCAATACAGGTTTTCCACCAATCGATCGGCACCATTTCGGCAACATCGCAACGGAAACCATCAATGTTTACATCACGCACCCAATGGCACATCATACTGATCATTTCCTTTCTAAGCTCCTGATTATCATAATTTAAGCTGGCTACATCGGTCCAATCTGCAATTGGTGCAATAATATTTCCAGCGCTATCTTTCTCATACCATTCTGGGTGCTCGCTTACCCATTTGTTGTCCCAACCGGTATGATTGGCCACCATATCGATAATTACCTTAATGCCCATTTCATGTGCAGCATCCACAAACGCCTGGAAATCTGCTTTTGTACCGTAATCTGGATTGATTCCATAAAAATCTTTACTTGCATAAGGCGAACCATAAGTACCCTTTTTCTTTTCCTGGCCAATTGGGTATGGAGGCATAAACCAAATCACATTAATGCCGAGATCCTTAATTTCAGGAAGCTTTTTTGCTGCTGCATTCAAGGTGCCTTCTGGAGTGAAATCGAGTAAGAAAAGCTCGTACATGCGAATATCTTCTGTAGCGGGATTTTCTGAAATCACCTTGGCTTCAGTTTCGGTAGAAGGTGCTTTTTGCGAATTATTGCAGGAAATTGCCATAAAAAAGAGTAAAATAATAGGGAGACTACTTTTTTTCATTTTGTTTAATTTTTCATTCGCAAAATATAACAAACCCATTAAATTTCCATTAAAAACGTGGTTTTTTTATGGAAACGTCTCATTAGTTCTTATCTTTTTGGATGAATTACCTGGCACATCAATTTTTAGCTGGCAACGACCGAGAAATTAGGTTGGGTAATTTTATTGCCGATCATGTAAAAGGTTCAAGATTAGCGTATTTGCCAGAAAAAGTGGTAGCTGGAATTTACATGCATCGTTTTATTGATTCTTACACAGATAGCCACTTAGCAGTGCGTAACCTAAAAAGATTTTTAAGGGCCGATTTAGGGAAGTACACAGGTGTGGCGATAGATGTTTATTTCGACCATTTTTTAGCTAGAGATTGGGCAAAGTTTCATCCGCAAGCATTGGGCGTTTATACAAAAGAAGTCTATAGCATAATGAATTCGTACAAAGGCCTAATTCCAGAAAAAGCAGTTGGCATGTTGTATTATATGGAATTGCACGACTGGCTTTTTCATTACGGAACTATGGAGGGAATGCATATGGCCTTAGGCGGTTTATCTAAAAGAGTAGTTCAACCGAATTTATTGGGAAATGCTACTCAGGTTTTAGAAGATAATTACTTGATAATTGCTGGGGCATTTGGCCATTTTCTCCCAGATATAATTGCGGAGGTGAAATCGAAATATCCTTCTTTGGTTTTGGTTTAATTTTGCAGATAATGTACTCCTTTTTATGACAAGAGTTTTAATTACCGGTGCAACAGGAAATGTGGGCATTGCAGTTTTAGATGGATTAGCGGCGGTTAATCATTCCTTAAAAATTTATGCAGGAGTAAGAAATCTTGAGACTGAAAAGGAAACTTTAAGTACCTATGATGCTGAATTGGTTAAGTTCGATTTTATTGATGAAACTACATTCTTACCTGCATTACAAAATTGCGTTATCCTATTCTTGCTTCGTCCACCCCAAATATCAGATGTGGCGAAATACTTCAAACCATTGATAGACAAATGCTTGGAGGCAAAAGTTAAGCACATTGTTTTCTTATCGGTTCAAGGTGTAGAAAGCAGTTCTATAATTCCACATCATAAAATAGAAAAGCTAATAGTAGAGAGTAAAATCTCGTACACATTTCTCAGACCTGCCTATTTTATGCAGAATTTTACCACCACTTTAAGACAAGGATTGATAAGCAAAAGAGAGATTTTCTTGCCGGCAGGAAATGCCAAATTCACGGTTATTGATGCGAAAGATATTGGAGATTTTACAATCCAGGTATTATGCAATATCGAACATCATCAAAACAAAGCATACGATTTAACCAACAATCAGAAACTCAGCTTTGGAGAAATGGCCAAACTTCTCAGTACAGGTTTAGGCGTGGAAGTTAAGTACCGTTCTCCCAATCTTGTTCAATTCTTCATCGCCAAAAGAAAAGAAAAAGTACCCGCCATGTTTATTTTGGTGATGATTATGTTGCATTACCTACCGAGGTTTCAGAAAGAACCCGCCTTAAGTAATTGGGTGGAAAACATTACTGGAAGAGCGCCCATTAGTTTTGAGGAATTTGTGGATGCGAATAAGGAGAAGCTATTGGGTTAATTTTACATAAAACTATAGGTAAGACTAAACCTTAAATCTCATTTTTAGTCCATTACTTGTTTAATAAAGATCAGAAAATGAAACAGCTATCCATATTTCTATTTTTGCTTTTCGGCTACACAGCAGCCAATGCACAATATTATTTCCCTCCAAATAATTCCAGCAATTGGGATACCTTGGCTCCATCTAGTTTAGGTTGGTGCCAAGATAGAATTGATAGCCTGTATCAACTTTTGGACACCAATAATACCAAAGCTTTTATCATCCTAAAGAATGGGAAAATTGTGCTGGAAAAGTATTTCGATGGACATACAGCAAGTTCGAATTGGTATTGGGCATCGGCTGGGAAAACCCTAACAGCCTTTTTGGTGGGCATTGCACAGCAAGAAAATCATCTACAAATTACAGACACCACTTCGAAGTATTTAGGTTTAGGCTTTACCAATTGCACACCAGCACAAGAAGAGAAGATAACCATTTGGCACCAACTTACCATGACTTCTGGTTTGAACGATGCCGTTCCAGACCCAAATTGTACCGCAGATTCTTGCCTAAACTACCTTTCAAACGCTGGCACGAGATGGGCGTATCACAATGCTCCTTACACTTTGTTAGATCCAGTGTTGGAAAATGCTACAGGACAAACCATCAATCAATATCTAAATCAAAAAGTGAAAATACCAACTGGAATGGACGGTGCTTTTTTTCCACAAGGGTTTAATTCTTTGTACATAAGCACGGCTAGAAGCATGGCTAGATTTGGTTTGTTAATCTTAAACAGAGGCAATTGGAATGGTAATCAAATCCTAACCGATAGCGTTTATTATAATTCGATGGTGAATACATCACAAAACATTAACCTTTCGTATGGCTATTTATGGTGGCTTAATGGGAAAAGCTCATTTATGGTTCCACAAACTCAATTTGTTTTCCCTGGTAGTTTTAACCCAAATGCACCAAACGATGTGTTTATGGCCATAGGCAAAAATGGACAGTATATCAATGTGGTTCCAAGCCAAGACATGGTTGTAATACGCATGGGCGATAACCCAGACAACTCTTTGGTTCCTTTTCTTTTTAATGATGATATTTGGGAATACATAAACAACCTAAATTGCAATGTATCTACTGGAAAAGAATTAGACAATTCCTTGAAAATTAAAGCATTTCCCAACCCAAGTTTTGATTTTATTTATTTGGATAACCTGCTGAAATCTGGAATCAGTACCTACAAAATTTACAATCAACTTGGTAAGGTTATTAAAATTGGTGTTTATAATGAGAGAATTTCTGTACAAGAATTGAAAAGTGGGGTTTATTTTTTGCAGGTTTTGGAAGGCGATAAATCAACCACTTTAAAGATTGTAAAGAAGTAGATTTTTCAAATTTTGCTTAATTCCTCAAACTAAAACGCTTCGCCAAAAGTTAAGTAAACTCGGAGATCTTCGTTGGGCGAGTGTGCCACATCTAATCTGAGATTTAGCTTTTGCCCTTTTGATAACTGAAATCTGCCCCCAAGTCCATAAGTGAATTTTGTATTTTGAATTTGAAAAGGATTCTCTTTAGAATACACATTTCCCAATCCAGTAAACCCAACCGCTCCCCATCTTTTCAAGAACTTCAAGCGATATTCTGCTTGTAAAACCGCCAAGCTATTATCTCTAAATTTTCCTTCAAAAAGGCCACGCATTAATCGATTACCACCCAATTGCGCTAGCGCAAAAAATGGAGGATCGCCAATTTGAACCTGAGAGTTTGCCTGCCACACAAAATGCTGATTTTCTCGTATTTGATGAACTTTACGAACATCAACTACCCAACGCCAATAGTTGAAATCGCTTCCAATTGCAGAATTGAAAAGCTGAATGCTACTTTCTGCAAAAACGCCTTTTGTTGGATAAAGTTGGCTGTCTCTGCTGTCGAAATAAACCATTGGGCCAATTCCACTAATCATTCCTCCTTTTGCACCTTGATAATTTCCTGCGTCTAAAAGTCCGCCAGTTTCAATGGTCTTGATATCAAAATCATCGAAATGATATCTAAAACCTGCATAAAATTTACGGTTTACTTTTCGGAGGTAATCGAAGCGAAGTCTGGGTAATCTGGCATTATAAGATTCACGGTCAAGATCCAGTACATTATTTCCAACGCCATAAAAGAAAAAAACATAGTCGAAATACCCAATCTCTCCAGAAAAAAGGTTCTTGTTTTCTTCGGTAAAAATGCGCCAAGAGCTAAAAGTGAGCACTTGTTTAAAAAGTGTGTAGGCAAAACCAATGGCTACCTGACTTTCGAAAGTGCTATCTTTTTTTGCTCCTAACTTGAAATTAGTAACAGCACCGGCGCCAAATGCCCAACTTGTTTCAGGAGTAAAATACACCACCGGTAGAACTGCTAAAGTGGTTTTCTTAACCGTGCTATCACTTTGTGCAAAAAGCTGATTAAACAATAAAATAGAAATTACAGTGGTGAAAAATTTTCTTGCAAATCGCATACGCAAGGATATACGAAAGGAACTGGAGTAGAGTATTCAAATTTCAGAAATAAGGTTGTTTTTGTAAGATAGCCGACAAAGTTGCCTTTATATTTCCTAGAAATAGAATAGTTAATGCTCAAAAATAGCAAAAATGAGTACTTTGAAAAAAACCAAAAAGTTATACATTTACGCCATGATAGAGGTTTTGAAGCAGCACATCATCAAAAGACTTGGTTCAGATGCTAGCAATTTAGAATTGGTGCTTTCGAAATTTAAGCCAATTGAAACCAAA
>DAIRTB010000129.1:0-6616 GCA_036804105.1 Bacteroidota bacterium
GGTTGTTTTGTTTTGAATTTGAAAATTTGGCAACAGTTAACCAAAAATTTCAAAATGTTGTCTAAATCATGGCAACGGTTTCTGAAAATTAAAAAACGTTGCCTAAATCTTGGCAACGGTTTCTGAAAATTGAAAAGCGTTGCCTAAATCTTGGCAACAGTTTTTAAAAATTGAAAAACGTTGCCTAAATCTTGGCAGCAAGTTCTGAAAATTGCCTTTCTAAATTTAGTATTTCACCGAGGCCCAGCTAATAATGTAGTTTAAAATGTTAAGGTATTTGTTTCCTACAATAATTTCCCAAAGCTTGATCTCCAATTAATATTTCCGTGCTTCTACTTTTTTCTTCATAAGTTAGTCCCACTTTTAAATCAAAATCTGTATGATTTCAGCACCAGATATAACCTCAGCTTACCAGCAAATAGCGCCTTTTATTCACAAAACACCTATTCTTACTTCCACTTTTTTGAACGATTTGGCTGGTGCTAGCTTATTTTTCAAGTGCGAAAACTTTCAGAAAATTGGGGCTTTCAAAATAAGAGGCGCTCTTAACGCAGCTTTCAAATTAACTGAATTAGAGTTGAAGGCAGGCTTAGCCACGCATTCATCAGGGAATCATGCTCAGGCAATTGCCTATGCTGCAAAAATTTTAGGAACGAAGGCTTTTGTGGTTATGCCCAACAATTCTCCAACTGTAAAAGTACATGCGGTAAAGGGTTATGGGGCTGAGGTAATTTTTTGTGAGCCCACTTTAGCCGCTAGAGAATCTACGCTCAATTCTGTTGTAGAACGTACTGGAGCTACATTTATACACCCTTTCGATAATGAGGATGTTATTTGCGGACAGGCTACCTGCGCTTTCGAATTGTTGCAAGATCAGCCCGACTTAGAATTTATCGTTGCTCCAGTTGGCGGAGGTGGTTTGCTTTCGGGAACGGGTTTAGCAGCATCGTTTTCAAAATCTAAGGTTAAAGTTTATGGAGCTGAGCCAGAAGGTGCTGCCGATGCCATCCTTTCTTTCCAGTCTGGAAAAGTTGAAGCTGCTCCCTACATAGATACCATTGCCGATGGACTGAAAACCTCTTTGTCGGAAAGAACTTTGAGGTACATTAAGCAAAATGTGGAGGATATTTTATTGGTTTCAGAGGCTGAAATAAAAGATGCAATGCGTTTAATCTATGAGCGATTGAAAATCGTTATCGAGCCAAGCTGCGCTGTGCCATTTGCGGCAGTGTTAAAAAACAAGGAGATTTTTAAGGATGCTAAAGTGGGTATTATTCTCACAGGCGGCAATGTAGACCTCAGTAAATTGGGCAGCTTTTTTCAGTAAAAACGGGCTCATAAAAAAAGGTAGCCAACATGGACTACCTTTTTGTGATTCCGACTGGATTCGAACCAGTGGCCTACTGCTTAGAAGGCAGTTGCTCTATCCAGCTGAGCTACGGAACCAGATTGAGTTTGCAAAGATAAAAGAATTGAAATTTAATGCATGGATTTCTTACCCAAAAACAATTATTTTTTTTGTTTTGCTATGTAATGTTATGCATGTTAGTGTATTAGGCCGTACTTTTTTATTTTTTCGAGGATGAAATTTGGATTTTCAGTTCAACAAAATTTCAAACGTTAAAATCAACATTGTTATGCTCCTTACAACATTCTACAGTTTCGATGAATAAGATTCTTTTCGTTACCGCTGAATCTTCATCACCCAAAAGTAAAAAATGGGGCAGTATTAAGTACCGCCCCAAGTAATTATGGCAAAATCTGAATGTCTATACCTGCTGTCCAATATGTAAATTCTTGGCCATAGTACGGGTACGCTTGGGCAGCATCCGATGTAAACGTGCCAACATATTCAGCTTTTACAGACAGGGCAAATTCAAGTTTTTCCTTCGCATCAATCTTTCTGAGGTATAGGAAAATGGCATTATCGGTGCGCTCATAATATCCAATCCGGTTGTCTTCAATAAGCTTATTGAGTTGATGTGGATCAATATTTAGCCCCGCCGGAATTGGTATGATAAGCATTGGATCTAGTATTTGCCCCTCATTTTTATTTTGTAGGGTGATTTTGAGTAGCTGTGTTTCTCCAAGCTGCATGGATGGCTTCTGAAGCTTTGAGCTCAAGGTTAGCATAGCCGATTTGTTACTCGGTGGGAGTTTTGTATTCCAAGATGCGAAATAAATGGCAGGCCTATTATCTTGAAATCCAGTAAGACAACTGCTTATATTCAGGTCTTTTCCGCTGGTTTTGCTTGGTTCCAGATAATAAGTTTGAGCATCGGCGGTTGAACTAACAGCAAATTTACCTAATGGCTTTTGGTTCTGATCTACCAACTCTAAAGTGCCATTTGCATTATTGTCTGAGTTTAATCTGGTGTACATCAGAATGGTTTTTATAGCATGAACAGTGGCCAAGGTACTTCCAAAACCGCCATATTGAGTTCTGTTTTGTAAGATATATTTAAGCCCTTCGGATATTCTAAGCAGCTGAAAACTAGATTTATGCAAGGCTTCTATAGCAACCGAAGTTGATTCTACACCTCTGCTAATTCCATAAGAATGTTTAATGGTGCCAAAATTTGCGGTGAAACTTCCATCTTCGTTTTGCAGCTTTTGCAGCATATCTATCGCAATGCTATAATCTTTATTGAGTGCTTTTGCAGTGAGAATGTACCAAGAAAGAATGTATGAATCTTTCAATTTCAGGGCATTGGTTTCTAAGGTTTTCCATTGTGCCTCAGGAAGTTGTCCAGTAACTTTTGCCAATGCATAAGAGATATAGGCCTGCCTAACCTCGTTTTGTTGATTGCCACCATAGTATTTTTCCGTTTCATCGTAATAGCCATCTGACCTAACTTTTTTGAGCAGCCATTTTATGCTCCTATCCATCATTTTTTCATCACCAATATTGGCAATTCTTTTCATGTCGGCAAACTGAAGAATTCCGAAAGCGGTAAGTAATACATCGCCTGGAGCTCTTCCATAAAGGTCGAAACCGCCTGTGCTTGTTTCGTATCCTTTTAGTTTTTCAAATGCAGTGAGTGTTGCGTTATAAGCTCGGTTGTAAATCGGATTATCATAATTTTTACCACTTTGTTGTAGGTAATCCATCACCAAAATATTTGGGTAACTCGAAGAACTTACTTGCTCAAAACATCCGTAAGGCTCTCTTACAATCGATTCAATTCCCTTCAAAGCATCTTTAACAGGATCGCCAGCTAGAAAAATGCCCACTTCCGCTGTTCCAGGTATTGCGTTTCTAAGATCGAAATGCATATTAGCAACCTCTTTTTCGTCGCTGTTATATTTCATACCAACTTTAAAACCACCTGGTTTTATTTGGATAATTTGCTTCCTTTCCTCAATATTTCCATTCAATGCAAAGCCATACTTAAACTCACTTCCAGAGGTGATTTTTGTGGCGATCAATTGAACTTCAACCATCTTTTTCTCGCCCGGTTCTAGCTTTATGTTTTGAACTCTTTTGTTGAGTTGAAACAACTTTTCATCATCGAAAAAAATCTCTGGTGTTTGTATTTCATCCGTTTTGTTCTCAATAAAGCATTGCAGATTTAAGGTGTCGGTTAGGTATAATTGATTCGGAATTTTTGCAGAAAATGCAATAGCTGGAGAAGCACTGAACGATTTTGTGGTTTTGAAAACAGTTCCATCTTCGGCAATACCTTCTACAATAATCAGGAAGCTGCTCTCTTCATCAGAACAGAAGAAATTGAAAATTGTATTTCCTTTGGTAGATGAGGATAAATTAGCTCCAAAGAAAAGTGTTGGTCTGAAATCGTTCCGAATACTCACCTGATCTGTTGGTTTGTATTTTAAAACAGGATAGGTAACAGATGGAAAGTAAATAGATTCTAGAGAGGCTGTTCTGTTGCTTAAATCTGAACTCCATCCATAGGGATGCACGGCTTTCGAAAGGCTCAAGTTGTATGCTGGACTAAGAATGTTAAACGCACCACTGAAACTATCTCCATATTGAGCAGGTGTGCCTCCTGAAATTACGCTAGTTTGTTCAATAGCTTGGCTTGGAATATTTGGTAAACCTCGTGTTCTAATGCCATCTACAAAATATTGAGTGCCATCTGTTCGGCTTCCACGCATTTGTAAAGCCGAGCCTTCATCTACTTGGAAAACACCAGCAGCAGTAGCTGCAATGGAGTTTACATCTCGAGTAGGTAAGGTAGTAATGGCTTTTCGGTCTACTATTTTCTCTGTTGAGGTTCTAGATCTACTAGGTACTCGTTCACTTTCTCTAACCGTTCCAGAAGGTGGATCTCTTGTAATAAGCGGGATATTGTAATCAGTTACTTCTATTGCATTAAGCTCTATTCCGCTAACTTTCATATGTATTGTGGAGATGTGGGTTTTGTCAGCTTTAATCTCATAATTGCGTTCAAGAAACGACTGATAACCTACATAGGTAACTTTAATATTGTATACTCCTGGTGTAACGTTTATTAGTCTGAAATTCCCATTTAGGTCGGTACTTGCTCCAGTAATTGTCTGATTATTTTTCGTTAATACAACATTTGCAAATGGAATTCCTTCTTTGGTGTTGTTATCAATTACCAACCCAATAAAATTGCTTTTTTCACTGGCTCTTTGATGATATACTGCATAACTATCTGAATAATTTGGGGTAATAATTTCGAAATCTCCGTATTGGTAAACGGTTAGTTTTCTCTGCTTTCCCTCCCAAACGGTAAATAATTCAAGCGGCTTGCTCAAGTCAATGTCTGTAAGCAGCAGTTCGCCTTGTTGATTAGTTTTGCCGAGTACCAATCCAGCTTCATTGCTGAATTTTACATTGGGCAATTTCCGTCCAGAGTTGTAGTCTTTTACCAAAAGGTTAATCTCTTTTTTTTCTGGATTTGGCAACTCTAAGGTGTGCAGATATTTGGTGTAATTTCTCCAATTCACCCTTCTCCAACCTGCACTGAGCATTAGATTTGCCAGAGCGGTATCTGCTTTGGGGTTTTCAGGGTCGAAGTAGCTGAAGGGCTCTTCTATGCTCGCATTCAAATCTGGCTCTAAAAGCATAGCTGCGAAAATATCGGCTTGTTTGCTGTTTGCATACGAGTAGCGCTTTTCTTCCACCACCGATACCGCAAATTTCGAGGCCATCGGTAATCCGTTTTTATCGCTCACTTTTAAAGCTGCTTTTACTTGATCCCTCGCAATAAATTTATTTTTAGGAAGTAAAATTATGGCATTTACTTGATTTTTAGATTTTACGAAAATGAGCCTTTGCGATGCTTCAAAACCCTGCTCTGAGAACAGCGATAGAATCACAACACCTTGTGTTTTTTCAGGAAGCTGCATTTGAAACTCATTTAAATTATTTGAAATAGTAAAAAACGCCTCTTGTATAACCTGATTCCGCTGTAGCGCCACAACTTTTACCTTTCCAGCTTCTGGGGCGATAATTTTCCCCGAGATCTGATTTGTGGCCATGGAGTTTATTGCAATTTTCCATCCGTTGTTTTGAACAGTAGGCAATAGGAAGGTTTGTCCGTCGCTGGTTTTGAATTCATATTTTTCTCCAACTTCTGGTACGAAATTAAATACTCCTCTGCCTAAAAAATAGCTGTTTAGCGGAGCTACAATTTTTCCTTTTTGGTTGATGATGTTGCCTGCTAAATCTACCGATTTGCCATTTACATCTTGGGCGTAGAAACCAACCACATTATTGTAATTGGCTATTAAATCACCACCTTCTGGATAAAATTCTATGGTATAATTTGAACTGAGTAAGGGTGCAGGCTTGCTAATTCCCTCAGTAGCGCCACGATAATTGAAAGAAATTCCCAGCACCAAATCTTCAGCTTTGAAATCGGCTGGAATCTTTTTCTTGATTTTTACTTCGCCATTTTTATCGGTAAAGTATTTGGTAGATTCTTGATCAAGTGGCAGCCAATTAACTAAGATTTCGGTTTCAGAAATCGGAATTTGGCTTAGATTTTTTGCTGTGAATATTGCTTCTACCCAATCGCCCGCTTTGTAGCCTCTTTTTTCGAACTCCAGTTTAAGTAGCACCGTTGGCTTTTGTTCTTTAAACAGGGTGATTTCTTTTTTAAAAATCGGCATAATAGAATCTGCTTTTGAAGTGTTGCTGTAAAACGCTAGTTGATACAATCCGCCAGGCCAGTTGTAAGGCAGTTTTATGTTGCCAGTTGTGATACCATTTTTTAAAATGATGTTGGTTTTCAGAACTGAATTTTGCTTAGGGTCTTTCAACTCAAGTATAAGCAGTTCGCTTTCTGCTTTTTTGTACAGGTTTGATGCAGAACTTGCAAAGGCCGCATACCAAATAGAATCGCCAGGATAGTAGAATGTATGGTCTGTGAAGAGGTAAAATCGTTCTTCGGCAGATTTGGCGAAAGGTTTTGGTAAGGCATTTTGTGCTGGTTGTTTGGGTGTGCTTTTGCTTTGGGAGAAAACAAAGGATGCATAGAAAATCCCAAAAAGGAGTAGGAAGTATTTCATAAGCTTGGAGTTGTTTAAAATGTTGCGATTGTAGTTTGATTTTAAGATGCGTGCACATGCATTTCAAGTTCAGTTTCAACATCTATGCCAAAGCTTTCCTAATTATTTGATT
>DAIRTB010000130.1:0-6584 GCA_036804105.1 Bacteroidota bacterium
TTAAAAAATTTCCCAAAAATAGCCATAGGAGTTGTTAAAATGCCATCAATTTTTGGTAAATCTCATTTTAGGTAGAAATGAGTATGGCTAAAGGCAAAAGCAAGACAATTTTGTACAAAATTACCTTCTATCACTAGGGACTTTAGGGACAATGGCCACAGAAGGGAGGTGATGCATCATCACATCAACAAATCTCCACCATCTCGGCAACAATTTTTGCTGAAAGCAAGCAAAGAGGAATTCCGCCGCCAGGGTGTACACTTCCACCGCAAAAATAGAGGCCTTTTGTTTTGCTCGAAAAATTTGGGTGGCGCAGGAAAGCGGAAAATTTATTATTGGAGCTGTTTCCGTACAAAGAACCATGCAAACTCGAACTTCGCTTTTCTATGGTTTGTGGATTGAAAATCTGCTCCTTCAAAATTCTGCTTTCAATACTTTCTTTAGGTTTTAGCTTTAGAACTCGATTAATTTTCTCGATTATTTGAACACGAGATTTTTGTACCAACTCCTCCCAATTTTGGTTGAAATTTGGTGGAGTGTTGATCATTACAAACCAGTTTTCACAACCTTCAGCTGCATCATCCCTGTGCTCCTTTGAACTAATGTAGATGTACACCGTTGGATCATCGAACAAGGTTTGGTCCTCCCAAATCTTCTGAAACTCGGCTTTGTAATTAGCAGAAAAGAGCACATTGTGCAGCTCCAGTTGAGATTCAATACCCTTCATCGCCCAAAAGAAAACAATTGCCGAGGTTGATTTCTCTGCATTTTCAACGAAGGCTGGCAGTTTTTCTTCGGGCATTAATTCGCTGTAAGATTTACTGATATCGGCATTGGAAACCACAAAATTTGCTGTGTGAAATTCGCTCAGACTTTTTACCCCTTCAACTTTCTTATGCTTCAAAACAATTTCAGAAACAGGACTATTTAGATGAACTGGAATTTGCTTTTTCTGCAACAATTTTACCAGCGCATCTCTTATGGCAATCATTCCACCAACCGGGAAAAATGCACCTAAATTATGCTCCAAATGCGGAATTATATTCAGTGTTGCTGGTGCTTGATACGGGTTTGAACCATTGTAAGTAGCATAACGATCGAACAATTGCACTACTCTATAATCTTTAAATGTTCGTTTGTTGGCCTTATGCATGGTTCTGAAAGCTTCCAAATGTTTTATGCTCAGAATGGCTTTAAAAGCTTTTTTGTTGATGAAAGTGCTGCTTTTGTGTAGGCTCTTTTTTAGAAACAAATCGCCTACTAGTTCGTACTTCTTTTTGCTCGAATCAAGAAATTTCAGAACCGTGGCAGCACTGTCTTCAGTTTTGTTGCCTATTTCTGCTGCCAAGGCATTCGGATCTGCAAAAGCGTTGAGCACCAAACCATCTTCATAAAAATAGCGGGTAATTATGGGCAATTGCTTGTAAGAAAAATAATCCCTGGGTTGCTCACCACAGTCTAGAAACAATTCGTCTAATAATTCGGGCAGAGTGAACAAGCTTGGCCCAGCATCGAACCTAAAATCATCCATTTGAATATCAGATAGTTTACCTCCCAAAAAACTATTGGCTTCGAAAATTTCTACTGCAAATCCTTGCGCATGTAAGCGCAATGCTGCGGCCATTCCTGCAATTCCAGAACCAATTACGATTACTTTCTTTTGTTTGTCTGCCATTTTAACTCCAAATTTTCTTCAAAGTATGGGTTTCCTGTTCGCTTAGCTTTTTGCTTTGCAGAAGGTAAGGGAAAACCGATTTTTTTATAAATTGGGTATCAGAAACCCCATATTTTTTGGTGCTTAAACACTTAACCAACATTTTAAGATCTGCATTATACTGATTTTCATCAACTAAGTAACTTGGTATACTATTCTGAAAAGAGAAACTCAAAAATCTGATTTCAAAATTCTCTGGATCTTTTTTTATGGCTTCTTCAAACTTCTTTCTGCTAGATTTCATTCTGCTTACTTGCGTAAAAGGATTTACAGAAAACTTTGCTTGAAGTGCTTCTAATCCAGCGTAATAGGCCAACTCGGTAGGCGTTAAATTGGGCTTATCTTTTAAGGATTGATGCAGTTTTAAAGCAAGCTTTTCATCATCAACTGCTAACAAATATTGTGCTCTTAGTTGATTAAAATCCATAGAAAATGCAAAAAGCGGCACTAAGGGTACCGCAAGTAGTATGTTTTTTAGCATTAAATTAAATTTAAGCGGGTCTTAAATATGGCTTGTGCCATCAACGCAATTTTGTATGGATTGCTAACTCGTACTCTTTGTTCCAAAATATACTGAGGCTTAACTTTTCTAATTTTTTTGAAGAGGTTCAAGTAAAACCAATACGCAGTAAAAACGCCCGCTCTTGCCGATTCAGGCAGCTTTATTATGCCAACATAAGCCTCGTTAAAGTCTTTTTCGATGTCTAATTCTATGGCAATTTTGGCTTCTTCGTCTAAGGCAAGGCCTAAATTAATTTCAGGGAAATAGGTTCTGCCACGGGTTAGGTAATCGTCTTTTATATCCCTCAGAAAATTTACCTTCTGGAATGCAGCCCCCAAACTTCTTGCCGAAGACCTCAACTCTGCATATAATTTCGGGTTGTTATCGGTAAAAACGCTTAAACACATTAGTCCAACTACCTCAGCCGATCCATAAATATATTCCTGATAGCTCTGCTCTTGATACTTAACCTCATTCAAATCCATTTCCATACTGTGCAGAAATGCCTCAATTAAATCTCTGCCAATATTGTATTGATTTACAACTTGTTGAAATGAATCTAAAACCGGATTTAATGAAATCTTCCGATCAATTGCTTTCCAGGTATCTTCCGTAAACTCTTTGAGCAACTTGTCTTTGTCGTAATCGTGGAAAGTATCTACAATCTCGTCTGCATATCGAACAAATCCATAAATGGCGTAAATGGGGTTTCGCAATTCCTTGTTAAACGCTCTTATGCCCAAACTGAAAGATGTGCTGTAACGCTTGGTAATGAGCTTACTACAAGAAATATTGGTACTACGGAAAAGTTCTATCATACTGTTTGTAGTTTATTTTTTATTGGGTATTCTTTACTTAATTCTTTGGCAACCACGTTTCCTGAAATGAGCGATGGAGGTACTCCAGGGCCAGGAACAGTTAGCTGACCAGTATAGAACAGATTTTTTAGCTTTTTGCTTTTTAAACTTGGTTTTAAAATTGCAGTTTGTTTCAAAGTGTTTGCCAAACCGTATGCATTGCCTTTAAAGGCGTTGTAATCTGATATAAAATCTTTATGCGCATAAGACCTTTTGTAGACAATATGCTTTCTGAAATCTTGCTTGGTTAAAACCTCTATCCTATCCACCACAAGATCGAAATATTTTTCTCTAATTTCTTCTGTATCTTCTAAACCAGGAGCAACTGGTATTAAAATAAATGCATTTTCGCAACCTTCTGGAGCAACTGTTGGATCAGTTACCGACGGTAGTGAAAGATAAAATAATGGATCGGATGGCCACTGCGGGTTATCGTAAATCTCTACTGCATGTTGGGTAAACTCTCTGTCGAAGAAGAGGTTATGATGCAGCAATCCTTTTAATCTAGTATTCAAGCCTAAGTAAAAAATTAAGCTAGAAGGCGCCATGGTTCTAGAATCCCAGTACTGCTTATTGTAAGATTGTTTATTTTCTTCTATTAACGATGTTTCTACGTGGTGATAGTCGGCACCTGCTACAACGGCATCAACCGACAATATTTTCTCCACATTAGTGTTGAGATGGAATTTAACACCTTTTTCTTTGGCTAGGGAAATCATGCCTTCAATAACCTTAAACATTCCACCCATTGGGTACCAAGTTCCGAGGCTGATATCGGCATAATTCATTAAACTGTATAGCGCTGGAGTGTTCTCTGGGGTTGCTCCTAAAAACAAAACAGGAAACTCCATTATCTTAATCAGCTCTTTATTTTTGAAAAACTTGCGTACATGTTTCGCCATGGAATTAAAGATATCCATACGAGTTAAATCGTACAAAAGTTTTGCGCTTGCAAATTCGGTTAGGCTTCTACCAGGTTTGTAAACTAGTTTATTAATGCCCACCTCGTATTTATATTCGGCTTGTTTTAAGAACTCGTCTAATTGCTTGCCAGCTCCTCCTTCATACGTTTCGAACAGATTTGCCACTTTACCTGCTCCGGCGGGAAGATCTACTATATGATTTTCACTAAAAATAATTTTGTATGATGGATCAAGGCGAACGAGTTCATAATAATCGGATGTTTTCTTTCCGAAATGGGCAAAATAGGCATCGAAAACATCTGGCATCCAATACCAAGATGGACCCATATCGAATCTAAAACCCTCAGCTTCATAAAATCTTGCTCTGCCACCTGGCACTGCATTTTTTTCAAGTAAGGTAACCTCGTACCCCATGTGTGCAAGGTGTGTTGCTGCCGACAACCCCGCAAATCCTGACCCAATTACTACTATGTGCATCTTAATTAATGCCAAGATACGATTATGCCGCTGAAAGTCCGAATGCCTGACCGTATTGCTTCAATTTTTTCTTCAATATTTGTCTGGCAAGGTGAATTCTAGTTTTCACGGTTCCAATTGGAATTTGGAAAAAATCTGCTATTTCTTGGTATTTGTAACCGTTATAGTTCATCATAAACGCATCTTTAAGGTCTGCTGGCAACGTGCTAATTGCTTTATTGATATCTTCCAAAGCCAACTTAGTTGTTGAAAGATTTTCGCTTGAATGCGCCGCAGAGTCTAGGTAATAGCTATTATCAGTTGAGTCGATAAAAGTATTGCGTTTCACCATTCTTCTATAATTGTTGATGAAGGTGTTTTTCATGATGGTGTACAACCAACCTTTCAAATTGGTGTCGCTCGTAAACTTCTGGTAATTGGCGTAGGCCTTCAGAAGGGTATCTTGTAATAAATCGTTGGCATCTTCCCTGTTCTGGGTAAGGTAAAGTGCATATGCCTTTAGTGGTTGGGCTTGCTCCTTTACTTTTTTACTGAAGTCTACTGGCGTCATCTTGTTTAATGTTTTAGTGAAATTGTTCAACAAAAATAGGAACTAAAAGCCAGCATACCAAACTTTTTGTTTAATTATTTGCTAAAAAAGTTAAACATCATGTTTGTACATGTAATTTACCACTTCAATCAATCAACTAAAAATCAATTACTCTCAATTTTAAATGAAAATAGAGCGCTATTTCTGTCTAACTTTCTTGTCATTTTCTTCATTTTGAGCATAATAACGTGGGTATTGAAATTTACGTACATAAAATTGCAAATACAATACCGGAAAGCTTAATACACTAGGCAAAAACCAGGGTCCTGTATAAGAAATCTGATCTTCAATTCTTGACCCAGAATTTTCTGGAATAATTAGGTGGCGATGTCTCCAAGATTTAATAAAGAATGGCAGCTTCTTACCCTTGTCTTCAAAGCCAAAACATTCGTTGGGCTTACTTAGGTTTTTAGTAATGATACTCTGCCAGCTTTGTTTAAAGAAGATGAAATTGAACTCCAGATGCACTTCGTCGCCAGGGAAGTTGCCATCGTATCGCTGTAAATCTACTGGTGGAAATTTGGGTAATAAAAAGGTAAAAAGCTTTTTGTTGAAGTGTTCCCAAACATAATCGGCATTTTGTGGGAGATGCGTAACAATTTTAAAATTCATATCCCCTAAACAAAGGGTTAAGTATTAAGTTTGCGGTATATCTGAAAGCATTATGAGGATTATTTGTGTAAACACACCTTCAACCGAAAAGAGTTTTTTAAATGTAGTTGAAGTAATTTATAAAAACGACCCAAATTTTATTCGACCGCTTAATTCCGAAATTCGAGATACATTTAACCCAAAAAAAAATAAAGCCTTCAGAAACAGCGGATTGGCAGAACGTTGGATTGTTGAAGATGATCAAAACAATGTAATAGGTAGGATTGCTGCTTTCTTAAATCCGAAAGCCTACAGCAAACAAAAAGAAAAGTGGGGTGCACTAGGTTTTTTCGAAAGTATAAATGAGGCAAAAGTTGCCCATTTGCTTTTATCAACTGCAATTAATTGGCTGAAAGAAAAAAATTGTGTTTGGGTTCAAGGCCCAGTAAATTTTGGCGAAAGAGATAAGTTTTGGGGATTGCTTGTACAAGGTTTTATGCCTCCTGTTTATTCCATTAATTACAATCCACCTTATTATCAGGCATTTTTCGAGGAATTTGGTTTTGAGCTAGAATTTAAACAGTTTGTTTACAACCGAGTAATTCGAGACCCGCTGCAAGAAAAGTATGAAAACAGGGCCATAGAACTTCTTAAAGACCCAAATATTTACGGACAGCATGTTGACATAAAAAACCCAGATAAGTTTGCCCGAGATTTTATTCAAGTTTACAACAGCGGTTGGGCCAAACTTATGGGTTTGGGTTTTAATGCCATGAAAAAAGAGCAGGCTTTGGCCATATTCAAAAGCATGAAGCCAATAATGGATCCAAGAACTGTTTGGTTTCTTTACCATAAAGACGAGGCAATAGCCTTCTTTATTTGTGTTCCAGACATCAACCAAATTATTAAAAAATTGAATGGCGATTTCAGT
>DAIRTB010000131.1:0-6489 GCA_036804105.1 Bacteroidota bacterium
AACGTAGAAAAAATAATTCAGGAAAAACAAGGCTCTATTGTAGATGTACGTACCCCAGCAGAATTTATGGGCGGCAACGTGGCTGGCTCAATAAATATTCCGCTACAAGAACTTCCACAAAGAATGGAAGAAGTAAAAAGTTTAAAACAACCTCTTGTATTGTGCTGTGCATTGGGCGGAAGAAGCGGTTCAGCAACCAATTACCTTAGCAGCCTTGGCATTGAATGCGTAAATGGCGGCTCATGGCTTGATGTAAATTATTACCAGGCCCAATCAATTTAAAAAAACAACAATGGATACATTAGAACAAATTATGCCGATGCCAAGAATTGGCGATCATGCACCGAGTTTTAAAGCAATTACCACTCAAGGCGAAATTAATTTCCCTGCCGATTACCAAGGCAAATGGGTAATCCTTTTCAGTCACCCCGCCGATTTTACCCCGGTTTGTACCTCAGAATTTATGACTTTCGCCAAAATGGAGCCAGAATTCAATGCGCTAAATTGCGAATTGGTTGGCCTTTCTATAGACGGACTTTATAGCCACATTGCTTGGTTAAGAACTATAAAAGAGAAGATTGAATTTAAGGGAATGAAAAACATAGAAGTAAAATTTCCTCTAATTGAAGACATTACCATGGAAGTTGCAAAAAAATATGGTATGATTCAACCTGGCGAAAGCTCAACAAAAGCCGTAAGAGCTGTTTTCTTTATCGACCCAAAAGGCATGATTCGAGCCATGATTTACTACCCGCTTTCTATGGGAAGAAATTTCGACGAGCTGAAAAGAGCACTTATCGCCATGCAAACTGCCGATACCTACAGCATTGCTACTCCTGCCGACTGGAACCCGGGCGACGATGTAATTGTTCCAACTGCTGGTTCATGCGGCGTAGCCAAAGAAAGAATGGAAAGTGCAGAAGAAATGACCTGTTACGACTGGTTTTTCTGCACCAAACCACTACCAATAGAGAAAATTAAAACTGCATAAAATGCTCAATACATTAAAACAACTTTTCGGCTTCGGCCCCAAAATAAATTACGCACAAATGGTAAAAAATGGCGCCATAATTTTAGATGTTCGTAGCAAAGGAGAATACCAAGGTGGCCACATTAAAGGGTCTATGAATATTTCGGTGGATGCTTTGTCTGCAAATCTGAACAAGCTAGACAAAAGTAAAACTATTATTACGTGTTGCGCAAGTGGCATGAGAAGTGCATCAGCAAAAAGCATTTTAAAATCTAACGGCTTTGCTGAGGTACATAACGGCGGCAGTTGGGCGAGTTTACAAAGCAAAATCTAAGCAATGGACGCTCATTTTTATAATGTAGAGGTTAATTGGAATACAGATCGCAAAGGCGTAAAGTGTTCTCCAGAATTAAGTACCGAAGCTGGAACTTGTATAGAAGTGGCTACTCCACCAGAGTTCCCGAAAGGAATTCCAGGAATTTGGTCGCCAGAACATTTGTTTACTGCTGCGGTAAGTAGCTGCTTAATGACTACTTTTCTGTCAATTGCAGAGGCTTCGAAACTAAATTTTACGCATTTTAGTTGCAATTCTAAAGGCAAACTCGAAAAAGTAGATGGCAAATTTATGATGAGCGAGGTAATATTAGAACCATCCGTAACCATAGTTGAAGAAACAGATAGAGAACGAGCAGAAAGAATATTGCAAAAATCTGAAGCAGCCTGTTTAATATCCAACTCGGTAAAATCTAAAATTACCATGTTTACAACCATAATCATTGCTTAAATGAAGGCAAGAATGTTCAGCAATTGGACCTTAACACGAGCACTTTACCTAGTAATTGGTGGTTCGATTGTGGTTCAATCGGTAATGAATGCACAATGGTTCATGATGGGTTTTGGAGTTTATTTCGCAGCAATGGGCTTATTTGCCT
Source organism: Bacteroidota bacterium (assembly GCA_036804105.1). Classification (GTDB taxonomy): domain Bacteria; phylum Bacteroidota; class Bacteroidia; order UBA7662; family DAIRTB01; genus DAIRTB01. The sequence goes on from DAIRTB010000131.1 coordinate 1,903, forward strand.
TCGGTTGTGCAAGCGGAAATTGTGCTACTGGCCAATGTGTAACGGATACGACACCAAGAACAACTAGCGAAATTTCATCCTCAGAAAATAAAATTTAAAAAATAAGAAAATGGCAGAAACCTATTCAGACATCATCAACAGCGAGACCCCAACTTTAGTAGATTTTTCGGCAGAGTGGTGCGGCCCTTGCAAAATGATGAAACCCATTTTAGACGAATTGAAATCTAGAGTGGGCGATAAAGCGAACATCATTAAAATTGATGTAGACAAAAACCCGAAATTGGCAGCAGCACTTCAAATTCAGGGTGTTCCAACTTTAATTCTCTACCAAAAAGGTGAGATAAAGTGGAGACAATCGGGCGTAATTCAGGCCAAAGCTTTAGAACAAATAATCTCTCAAAACACAAACTAATGATCAGAATTCTTTATTTAGTAGGGATTGTTGCACTTTTTACTGCTTGCTCTAACGGGCAAACAAACAGTACAACTGCACAAACCACCAACCCCAACTTATCTGCAACAGAGTTTGCGGCAAAAATCAAAGCAACTCCAGATGCTAGCATTATTGATGTTAGAACTCCACAAGAGTTTAGCGAGGGTCACCTAGAAAATGCCGTAAACTACAATTGGAATTCGAATCAATTTGCAAGCCAAGTAGCTAATTTAGATAAAACCAAACCGGTTTTTGTTTATTGCTTAAGTGGTGGCAGAAGTGCATCGGCAAGTAATAAACTACGTTCTTTGGGCTTTACAGAGGTTTACGAAATGAATGGTGGAATTATGAAATGGAATGCTGCAAATCTTCCATTAACTACAGAGACCAAAACGGAATCTAAACCAGAAACCAAGGGTATGTCTTTAAATCAGTTTCAAGAGTTGTTGAAATCTGACAAAATTGTTCTGGTAGATTTCTATGCCGATTGGTGCGCTCCATGTAAGAAAATGGAACCTTATCTAACTGAAATTTCAAAAGATATGGCAGAAACGGTAGTGCTTGTTCGCATTAATGCAGACGAAAACAAAGAACTATGTGCAAATTTAAAAATCGATGCAATTCCTGTTTTGCAGGTTTATAAAAATCAGCAGATCAGCTGGAACAGCGTTGGTTTTGTTGAAAAGGCAGTAGTTGTTAGGCAGCTCATGTAGAGCATTTTAAATAAAATATTTGATTTTGAAGTTGCGCTAAACCAAGCGCAACTTTTTTATGCCATATGCACACACTGCGGGCAAATTCCTGAAACCGTAAAATTCACTTCTTTGATTTGGTAGGAAACTGGCATTTTAAAAACTGGCATAACATCTTCTAAACAAGTAACCTCATGGCATTTTTCGCAATTAAAATGAACATGGCTATGGTTGTGAACGGTTTCACAAGTGTGGCAGCTAGCAAATTTCACCCCGCCCTCTGGGTTCAAAATTCTATGAACCAAATTTTCTTCCATCAACCTATCTAGTACCCTGTAAATAGTAACCCGATCGCACAATCCTGCCAAATGTGTTTGAATCTCAGAATGAGAAAGGGCAATCTCAGAATGATTTAGCAAATTTAAAATATTTGTTTTGGCTATGGTATTTCTTGACATTTTACGAAATTAATAAAAATTTAAACGCAACATAGTTGCATTAATAAAAATTTCCCTTACATTTGCAACAGTATTGCATTTACAAACTTAAATAAACAAAAGTTATGATAAAGAAATTTTTAGTTCTAGCAGCATTTGGAGGAATATTATTTACCGCTTGCGATAAAGAAGAAACTCCTGAACCTACACCTGCACCTTCGGCTCCATCTATTACCATTAACGACCCAAAAAAGGCGGAGTATGAAGTGGGTGAAACCGCTGTTGTAAACGTAGTAATTACAGATGCAGACGAATTGCACGAGGCAAAAGCATGGTTTATAACTAAACCTCAAAACGATACTTTATGGGAGCTGAAAAGACATTCGCACAGCGCTACCGTAAACATGAATTCTACCTTCCTAATTCCAGCATTACCAGAAGAGCAAAAAGTAGATTTTGTAGTATGGGCAGAAAATGAAGCCGGAAAAGAAACAACTGTTATCCACAGTTTCGAAGTACACGACCATTAAGTTTTAGTTTTCTCATATTGTTAGGCGGCATCTTTTGCCGCTTTTTTTTGTTTACAACTAAAAAACCCTTAAATTCATGTCAACTTATTGAAAGTGAACATTCAATAAACAAAACCTAACCTAAAATACTTATGAGTAAAAACCTCAATTTCGATGTAATAATAATAGGCGGAAGCTACGCTGGATTATCAGCTGCTTTGTCTTTAGGCAGAGCAATTAGAAAAGTTTTGGTGATTGATGCTGGTAATCCATGCAATGCACAAACACCACATTCTCACAATTTTTTAACGCAAGATGGAGCAACTCCAGCTAAAATAACTGAGATATCTAAGGCTCAAGTACAAGCTTACCCAACCGTAAGTTTCGAAAACGATTTCGCCACTGATTGTGAAAAAACTGCATCTGGTTTCGAAATTAAAACTGCTTCTGGCAACACTTTCAATGCAAAGAAAATTATTCTCGCAACAGGAATTAAAGACATTATGCCCAAAATTGATGGCTATGCAGCTTGCTGGGGAATTTCTATAATTCATTGTCCGTACTGCCACGGTTACGAGGTAAGAAATCAGAAAACTGGAATATTTGCAAATGGCGAAACCGCAATGAATTACGTGAGTTTGATAAGAAATTGGACCAAAGAGCTTACAGTTGTCACCAACGGAAAATCTACTCTCACAAAAGAACAGCATGCGAAACTTGCCAACCACGGCATTGAAGTAATAGAAGATGAGATTTCAAAATTCATCCATAAAAATGGGAAGCTTGAAAGCGTAAAATTTAAAGACAATTCTCAATTCAACCTGAAAGTGATGTATGCTCGAACAGAATTCGAACTCATCGGCAACATTATACCTCAACTAGGAATTGAACTCAATGATCTTGGATTAATCAACGTAGACATCACCCAAAAAACAAATATCCCAGGGGTTTATGCCTGTGGCGATTGTGCCAACATGCTGCGTTCTGTTGCATTTGCGGTTTCTGCAGGAAATTTAGCGGGTGGAACAGCAAACCACAATTTAACCGAAGAAGAGTTTTAGGTGATGGTAAAGGGAATAGCTTTGGAGAACCTCGAGAGTGCCACACTTCATAAAAAATTATTCAATAAAAAGTCTGAAATATGTACATGTTGTACACCTTGTATGTTGCCCTTCCAAAATTCGTCCATCGTAATTACATATTTCGGGTATTGATCTGAGATAGCTAAAAGTGGGTCGAATTCTCTATTCACAGTGGCCTCACTTTCAAGCTTATAGGCCACTTGAATATACATTTTCTGTCCTTGCTTTTCTGCTATAAAATCAATCTCTTTATCTCCAAGCTTTCCAATATAAACTTGATATTCTCTACGGATTAGCTCTAAAAACACCAAGTTTTCTAAAATCCCACCAATCATATTATCTCGATATCCCATTTTGGCATAAATTAAAGAAACATCACTCACAAAAAATTTCTCTTGAGTTTTAAGTATTTCCTTGCCTTTAATATCGTATCGAGATACTCGATAAATCAAATAAGCTCCCTCTAATGCGTGCAGATAATTGTACACTGTATTCAGGTCTATTTTCCTTTGTTGATTTTTGAAATAATCTGCCACGTTTTTACCAGAAAAGGTGTTACCAATATTATCGAACACGTATTTAATAATACGCTCCAAAATTTCTACATTTCGAATACTGTAACGTTGAACAGAATCTTTTAGAATAACCGATGAATAAATATCTCGAACTACTTTGTAAGCCTGATCTGCACTGTAATTTAATGTATGAATAACTGGAAATCCACCAAGTCTAAGATATTCTATAAATGCTTTAAACTGGTCTTTATTTGGTTCAGAATAGTGTAATTTAAAATCTAAATACTCTGAAAAGGAAAGTGTGAAGATAGGTATTTGAATATACCTTCCTGCAATGTAAGTTGCTAATTCTGAAGATAATAAATGTGAATTTGAACCCGTAAGGTAAATATCTACATCAAAATCAACCAAAAAAGAATTTATGGCTTTTTCCCAGTTTTGCACTTCCTGAATTTCGTCCAAAAGCAAATAATACTTCCCCTGAGTTGTAATTCGTTCAGAAACGAATTGATGCAATTTTGCGGCGGAAGTGTAATCGGCATAATTCAAACTCTCGAAATTTATAGCAATTATTTGGGATTCATCAACTTTTAAATTCCGCAATTCTTGATGCAATAATTGTAGAATTGTTGACTTTCCTGACCGCCTTATTCCCGTTATAATCTTGATTTGCGGTTTGTTGAGAAACTGCATAATGTATTCTAAGTAAACGTTTCTTTGGATCATATTTTAGGGTTATACTACATTAACTGTGTAAAAATACAAAGTTTTTAGGGTTATAGCCAAATAATTTTTCCAATTATAAACCTATTTTTAGGATAATCAACAAGCGTAAGGAGTTCGTACACTTTTCTCTTTCTAAGAAAAGCTTCATTCGGCACAGTAATTGTTTATTTCGATTTCGTGTAAACGCACACAA
>DAIRTB010000132.1:0-6482 GCA_036804105.1 Bacteroidota bacterium
CCATCGGGTGTTAGTTCTAAATCGATAATTAATTCGGCCAGAAAGAAGAATGAACCCGCTTGTTTGTTTAGAAGCAAGGTGTTTTTGCCAATCCACCCCAACCCAGATTTTGCGGCCCAAGCTCTTTCCATAACTGGGGCAGAATCTACAAAAACTCGTCCGTCAATCTCGCCAATTCGATCTCTCAATCGATCTAAAAGCGATTTTAACTTGTCTTTTATTACAAAGTGGTAATCTTCTCCATAAGCATATTGAGAAATTTTTGGAGCAGAATTGTCTTCTTGTTTTTTTGGATTATGGTAATTGTACAACAAAGAAACAACAGATTTTGCACCTGGAACCAGTAAACGTGGGTCAAGGCGTTTATCGAAATGGTTTTCCAAGTACCCCATTTTAGCTTGCATACCTCTTTTAAGCCAACTTTCTACTCTTGGTGCCTCTTCCTTTAAGAAATCTGCTTTGGCTATTCCACAGAATTGAAATCCCAAACCATAAGCTTCGTCTTTTACAATTTGAGCGTAAAGTTGGGCTAAATCCATTTTAAAGCACCAAACGTTCTACAGGCTGTTCGTTCACCAAGTGAGATTCAACAATTTCTTCAACATCTTCCAATTGAACGTTTCCGTAGTAAACGCCTTCTGGATAAACAACTACGGTTGGGCCAAATTTACAAGCATCTAAGCAGCCTGATTTTTGAGCTCGCATGGTAGTTTGCAATCCTCGTGCTTTTAATTCTTCTTTAAATTTATCTACCAAGGCTAAGCCATGAGCTTCGCCACAAGATTTTTTTGTAGGATCTGCCTTCTGATTCGTACAAACAAAGATGTGTTTCGTGAATTTCATATACTTGCAAATTTACAACCTAATTGAATGTAATTTTGCACGATGCTATTTGAACCAGAAATTAATGTTTATGTAGATGTGGTATTGCCGCTTAATCTTAAGCAGTTTTACACATATACTGCAAACGATTTTGAAGATGAACTAGCAGAAGGTAAGCGGGTTTTAGTAGATCTGAAAGGGAAGGTTTACACGGCAATCATTAGAAAAATTCACAATGCAACCCCAAATTATACCTGCAAACCAGTAATTCAAGTTTTAGATCAGGAAAATCTGATTTCAGACAAACAATTAAAACTTTGGGATTGGATTGCCAACTACTACATGGCGCCGCCAGGTTTGGTAATGGCAGCAGCTTTACCTGCCGCCTTTAGAATTAGCAGCGAAACTCAGTTGTACCTCGCCGAAAATTATGTGGAAGGCGAACACGAACTCAGCAACGATGAGTTTTTAATTGTGGATGCCCTTTTTGTTCAACAACACCTTACGTTTAAGGATATCTCTAAAATTCTGCAAAAGAAACAAATACTAAAACTGGTAGACCGATTGCTAAATCGAGGTATTATTGAAGCAACCGAAACTTTAGTGCAGCGATATAAACCAAAACTAAAAGCATATATCCAGATTGCTCCAGCCTACGCAAGCGAAAGTGGTATGGAAAAAGCGTTGGAAGAAATTCAGAAATCTGAATCTTATACCACCTGTTTCTTGCGATTTCTACAACAAGAAGGATTCGAAGCGGGAATTGCAAAAGAGAACTTAACCAAGATTCCGGATATAAAAATCAGCGCTTTAGATGCGCTCATCAAAAAAGGCATTTTTATAAAGGAAGACAGAAAGGTTTCCAGACTTGCAAAACCAGATGTTCAGATTTTACCATTGCCAGAACTATCAGCAGCACAGAAATCGGCAACTGAAAAAATAAAAACTGCGTTTGAGCAGCATACTACGGTTTTGCTGCATGGCGTAACCTCCAGTGGTAAAACAGAGGTTTATGTGCATTTAATAGATGATGTTCTGAAGGCTGGAAAACAAGTGCTGTTTCTAGTGCCAGAAATCAGTTTAACCTCTCAGTTGGTTATTAGAATTACGAAGTATTTTGGAGAACAAGTTGGTGTTTACCATTCCAGATTTAATGAAAAGGAAAGGGTTGAGGTCTGGAAACAAGTGCAATCTGGTGGATATAAAATACTGTTGGGACCAAGATCGGCGCTGTTTTTACCATTCCAAAATCTGGGGTTGATTATTGTGGATGAAGAGCATGAGCAGAGCTACAAACAGCAAGACACAGCCCCCCAATATAATGGTAGAGATCTTGCATTGGTTTTGGCAAATATTCATGGAGCGAAAACCTTGTTAGGATCTGCTACCCCATCGTTCGAAAGTTATTTCAATGCACAGAATAAAAAATACGGCTTGGTAACATTAAGTGAACGTTTCGGAAATGTGAAAATGCCCAATATTATTCTTGCAAACATCGCCAAAGCAAATAAAGAAAAAAGTATGCGGGCTAATTTTACCCCAACACTTTTTGAAGCAATTGGTAAAACTATTGCCAGAGATAAGCAGCTCATTCTCATGCAAAACAGAAGAGGTTATGCCACTTTAATAGAGTGCGATTCTTGCGGTTGGGTACCTCAATGCAAAAATTGCGACATCTCGCTTACTTACCACAAACCAACCAATAACCTACGTTGCCACTATTGCGGGTATGCTGAGCGTTTGCCTAAAAAATGTACTGCTTGCGGCAGTGCTAAGATCGAAATGCAAGGTTTGGGCACTCAAAAAGTTGAAGAAGATTTGAAATCGCTTTTCCCAGAATTGCTTATTGATAGAATGGATTACGATACCACCAGAAGCAAAAAGGCATTTCAGCATAAAATTGAACGCATTGAAAGTGGTTATACCGATGTTCTGGTTGGCACCAAAATGGTAAGCAAAGGCCTTGATTTTGAGCATGTTCATTTGGTTGGAGTTATCAATGCTGATCCCATGATTTACATTCCAGATTTTCGATCTCACGAAAGGGCTTATCAAATGCTTACACAAGTGGCAGGTAGAGCAGGCAGAAGGCAAGAAGCAGGCGAGGTGATTATCCAAACTCGAAATCCAAGTAACAAGCTATTCGATTATATAACCCACAATAACTTCGAAGAATTGTACCGAACAGAGATGGAACAACGGGCAAACCTGAGATATCCACCTTTTACAAGACTTATTCACCTCACCATAAAGCACAGGAAAGAGACACTTGCTGCCCATGCTGCTCAATTGTTGTCAACCCAACTTAAGACCTCATTAGGAGATCGAGTACTTGGGCCAACACCATTCTTTATTCCTAGACTTATGAACTTTTACTTGTATGAATTACTCCTCAAAATTGAACGAAACGGCATTGACGGCCAAAAACTAAGAGCTTTTATTAGCAACTCGATAGATTTCTTAGAAACCATTCCAGAGCTTAAAAGTGTTGAAGTATTAATAGACGTAGATCCTGCTTAACATGAAACAAATTCTCTTAAAACTGTTTAGAAATTTTGTAAACGGTATTATCATTATAACTCCCTTAACCATAACACTTTACTTAGTCTATTTGGCTTATCAATTTTTTGCTGAAAGAATTCAATTGGGTACACAATGGTGGTGGTTTTTGTTAATTCCGGCAGCAATTACTTTGCTTGGCTATTTAGGTTCGAAATACTTAATTGGCAGAGTAATCGAAATCTTTGAAAAAGGAATTGTAAAACTGCCGCTTATAAAAATACTCTACATGTCGATAAAAGACTTGCTTTCTGCTTTTGTGGGTGATAAAAGGAAGTTTAACAAAGCCGTTTTGGTTGCTTTCGATGGCGATTCGCTTTATAAACCTGGTTTCATAACCCAAGAAGACATGAGCATTATTGGCATGAGCGAATTTGTAGCGGTATATTTCCCACACTCGTATAATTTCTCTGGAAACGTGTTTATTTGCCCTGCAAACAAAGTAAAACCGATAGAAGTTAACGGCTCAGATTACATGAAATTTATAGTTTCTGGGGGAGTTACCTCCTTAGATTCACCACATGCAACGGAAATTAATACGGTATAATTCTGAAAATCCTTAAATTGCACCCCGAAAGTGTGATAATGACACTTAGTAATAAAAACATCATTTAAACTATGTTTAGCACCAACAATCGTCAGGGCCAACAAATATGGCGCTCTGTTTATGTTCAATCTACTGTTCCCACTGAATTGAGCGGACTTTATGAGCTCTCCAGAAATCTTTGGTGGTCTTGGCAACCAGAAGCACATGCTCTTTTTCAATCTATGGATCCCCTTTTATGGGAAAAGTACGAGCACAACCCAGTTGCAGTTATGGAAGAATTGGGAACTGCCGATTACCAAAGGCTTGCCAACAACAAAACATTCTGCACCAAACTTGCTAAAGTTTACAAAGACTTTAGAGCGTACATGGATGCTCCTAAAGCGAAAACTGCTCCAAAAATTGGCTATTTCTGTATGGAATATGGTCTTTACGATCACATTAAATTATATAGTGGCGGCCTAGGCGTTCTCGCTGGCGATTATCTTAAAGAAGCATCAGATTGTAACACAGATTTAGTGGCCATTGGTCTTTGCTACCGTTATGGTTATTTTAAGCAAGGTGTTTCGCCAGAAGGTACACAGATGGAAGAATACCGTCCGCAGAAGTTTACCTATTTGCCAATTCTACCAGTAAGAGATGAGAATGGCGAATGGAAGAGAATCAGCATTCCACTTCCAGGAAGAAGACTTTATGCCAAACTTTGGAGAATTGATGTTGGCCGAGTTCCTTTAATTTTATTCGATACCGATATTGAAGAAAATAACCCTGCAGATAGGGTAATAACCCATCACTTATATGGTGGAGACCGTGAAATGCGAATAAAACAAGAATTGTTATTAGGCATTGGCGGCACGCAAATGTTGGAGGATTTAAAATATCAGATCGATATTTATCACAGCAACGAAGGCCACTCTGCTTTCAATGGATTAGAGCGTTTACGCAAGTTGGTTAGAAACGAAAATATGCCAATTCAATTGGCGTATGAAAAGGTTAGATCAACGAGTTTATTCACCACGCATACGCCAGTGCCTGCAGGCCATGACCGTTTCGAAGAAAGCTTAATGCGCACTTACCTCAACTACATGGCCGATGAAATTGGAATCAATTGGTACGACTTCATGGGGCTTGGCAGAGAAGATGCGCACAACCAAGCCGAAGATTTTAATATGAGTCATTTGGCTACGCACCTAAGCCAAGAGGTTAACGGCGTAAGTAAACTTCATGGCGAAGTAACGAGAGACATGTTTAAAACCATGTTCCCAGGTTTCGACAAAAATGAATTAAACATTGGCCACGTAACCAACGGTGTACACTACGGCACTTGGACATCTTTTAAATTTCAGGAGCTTTACGAAAAAACTTTCGGTAAGAATTTCTTAAAAAACCAAGCAGATGCTACCAATTGGGAAAAAATCTATTCGGTACCTGATGAAAAAATCTGGGAAATTAGACAAGAACTTAAGGTTGCTTTAATTGAAAGATTGAAACAACGCCTAAAGAAAAGCATGTCTGAAGGGCATATCAACCCTAATAAGGCATTCAAAATGATCAACACGCTAAACCCAGACGAATTAATTTTAGGTTTTGCAAGAAGGTTTGCTACTTATAAAAGGGGGAGTTTGCTTTTCACCAATGTAGATCGCTTGCTAAAAATCGTAAACAATTCTAAAAGGCCAGTTTTGTTCATATTCGCTGGTAAGGCGCATCCAAAAGATTTTCCGGGGAAAGAGTTTATACGCAGAATTCTTGCAGAATCTGAGAAGCCAGAATTCAATGGCCGGGTAATGTTTATTGAGGATTACGATATGGATTTAGCTCGCCATTTGGTTCAAGGTGTAGACGTTTGGTTGAACAACCCTGTTCGCCCGATGGAAGCTTCTGGAACGAGTGGAATGAAAGCTACCATGAACGGCGTTCTAAACCTCAGCGTGCTAGACGGCTGGTGGGCAGAAGGTTATGTGGAAAATGCCGGCTGGTCGCTACCACTTAAAGACACCTTCGACAATGTAGAGTACCAAAATCAGTTGGATGCAGAAACCATTTACCGCTTAATTGAAACTGAAGTTGCGCCTTTATACTATAACAGAGATGAGAACGGTATTCCAAGAGAATGGATTCAGTGGGTTAAGGGCGCAATTTCTAAAATTGCACCACACTTTACCATGAAACGCATGTTAGACGAATACCATAGTTTGTTTTACAGCAAGCTACAAAATCGTAGCAACTTACTCAATGCCAATGGCTTAGGCAAAATGTTTAATCTAATTGAATGGAAAGAAAAGGTTAACGAAAATTGGAGTGGAATTAAATTGGTGGATTTATCGCTTACTGATTCACAGAAACCAATCCCGATGGACGAGCCATTTAAACTCAACCTAACCTTAGATTTGGGCGCCTTAAGTTCAAACGACATTTCTGTGGAAGTAATCTTCACTAGAAAATCTTCTTACGATGCTAAGGAACGAGAAATTGTTCAGGCATTCAACCTTGGTAACGGCGAGAGCAATGGAAATTTGGTTAAGTACAATTTAGAAACCCCTTTCAACAGAAGTGG
>DAIRTB010000133.1:0-6405 GCA_036804105.1 Bacteroidota bacterium
ATTATTTCCCATTGAGGTATAGAAAGCATTGGTGGTAAACCCAATGGAATCCATGTACATGGTGTCTAATTTGTACACAATATAACCCGTAGCACCAGTTACAGGGCTCCAAGAAAGACCAACGCTATCCGTACAGATAAATGAAATACTCATAGGATCTGGCAGACCTACAACAGTAAAACTAGTATCAGATATACCAAATTGGGTGGTTCCTTTTCTAACTCTAATTCTATAATTTGAACCCACAGTATTTGGCACTTGCCAAGCCAAGAATCTTGATGTTCCTGGGGCAGTGTTTATGTTTGTCCAACTAGTACCATTATTAGTAGAATACTCGATGTTAAATGTTCCAGTTGTTCCGAAAGCATCCCAACGAATTAGTTCTGTTTCTCCTGGAACAAATCCTTCGCCTCCCATAGGGTAGGTTACTTTAATTTCGTCTCGTATATACTCATAAACTAAAAAGTAGCGCTGATTTCCTAACGGAATAGTTTTTCCCACAATTCTGGCAAGATATGCACCAGCATTTGGATTGTTAATTACCACTTGCTCCACATTATTTAATGTATCAATTCCGGGTATCGCATCTGTATTTAATGCAATTGTATTATTTGTTGGATTGAGTACCAATGGATTAAAAACATTTGCACCTTGCACCAAGGTCAAATCCAAATCATTAACTAGCGCTTTCAAAGAATTTGCAGTTCCAGGTCTATCCATCCAATAAATCATTACACGAAGCTGAGCAACACCTGCTGGAACTGGAATTTCGTGAAAAACTGTATCGTTCTGACCTAATAGTGTGTCGATATATCGATTTTGTTGGATTAAATCTACCGCTCTACCTGCGTTTATTCTTCCCCATCCAAATCTAAAATCTGGGCCTGGATTACCTAAATCTTCAGTTGTATTGAATGCAACGGCTTTTAATAATCCTGCTGGTGGATTTTGATTGTTATTGAAAGACTTATATGCATGGCTTAATTGCGCCATTATACCTGCAATACTTGGTGCTGCCGCTGATGTTCCACCACCTACCAAATACGTATTATTCGGCCCTGTAGAAAGTTGATTATATCCATTTGCAGCAATATCTGGCTTAATTCTACCATCTCTAGCAGGCCCTCTACTAGAAGAATTCTCTAACTGATCTGTATTTCTAAGGTTAGCTACCGCAATAACATTCTTTCCAGCTTTTCTACCTCCTGTTATATTCCCCCAAGTTGCTGGATAAAAACTATGATTAGCGGTTCCTGCATTTCCAGCAGAAAAAACGTGCAATAATTGTGGATTTTCATAAACCTGTAAATCTGTGGAAACCGCAGTGGCACTGTAAACACCACCATTAGTTTCAGAATATGAAGTGGAAGTTATTGTAGTACCTAAAGTATTGAAATTAGCAACAGCACCATTTATATGTGGGTAGTTGGTAATACTGTACATGTGCAAGTACGCTCCAGGTGCATGACCTATTTTTGTTGGATCGAGGTTTCCAGATCCTACTGCAATGCCTGCTACCATGTCTCCGTGGGTATTTCCATTTGCAAAATTTGTAGTGTACTGAGTTAGTCTTCCAGTAAAGTCTATGTGTGGGCCAATCGCACCATCGTCTGCAATGCCAACTACTACACCTGTTCCATCGAATCTTCTGCCTCCAGGCATTGAATTATCAATTGAGTTTGAACGGTGTAAAGATCTACCTTCTCGATCTTCCGGTTCGCCCTCTGGTGCTGCCGGCTCAACCCACATTACTAATGGATGATTTACTAACCATTGGATTTCAGCTTTATCTGCCCAAACATTCAATAACTGGTCGTCGTAACGGGGTTTTTCAATGCTAATGTTTTTGGCTGATATTTCTCCTCTTAAAGTTTCAAGCCTATTGATGGCTTGTACGTTAATGAAGTATTTATTGCCATTTTTCTCAATTTTGGTATCGAAAACTGGGCCTCGTAATGCTTCGCTCAATTTAGCCCCTGAAGGTATGTTAGCAATATTGATTAGTTTGAAACCACTAAGCAATTCAATATTGTAGTTGGCAGGAGTGGATACAAAATATGCATTGTGCGGCACATAATGTAACAATTTCAAACCAGTGGCCTCCATTCTTTTTATGGTTGCCTCAGTTGGCAATTCACTTAATTGAATCATGAAAAACTTCTCTCCATTAACTGCCTTCAACTCCTTAAAGTCTTGGTTTAATGAAGCCAAGCTTTTGTAAGGCTTTAAAACCATTACACCAGATTGGAAGAGAATCCCTTTTGGGATTTCTGTGGCAAAAGTTGCGATTTGGATTAAGCATCCAAGCAAGGTAAAAAGTAGTAATTTTCTTCTCATAACTTAATAATCACGCTATTATACGCAATTTTCAGCTAATTATGAAATCAACTCATTATCAAGGCACTTTTACGAAAATTTTAATTTTTTTTAAGGATTAGACTTTTCTAAAAACCTTATTATACCCACGGAAAAATTAAATGCATTTGCAGGAGTAGCAATGTACTTTTGCTGAACTGCTGGTAATTGCAATGAGGTGTTTATTAACCAAGATTTGTAATATGCATCAACCCTGAAATTGGCAGATAAAAATCTTCCTCCAGTACTTGTTACAACTTGATCATAATGCTTATCTAATGAAAAGTTTTCTACAACCAAACCAGATGATAAAACAAAATTCAACTTTTTGGCTTTCAGGTTCTTATATAGATTCAAAGATCCCATCATATAATTACCAAACTGATATTCTAATTCATTTTCGAATGCATATGCATGTTGAAAATCGAGAAACACACCTTGTGTTTTGTAAGCTGCACTTATTTGCAGGGTGTTCACCAATCCAAAAGCGCCAGACCCTAATTGGAAAGCAGCTGGCATAATGGTTCTAGTATAATCTCTTTGCATGTATTTAGCAATTGGTAAGCGTGCGCCACCACCAAGAAAAATGGCAAATTTCATTTTCCTATTTATGGAATCGGTTTGGTTGAGCAAGTTGTAAACTAAAAGCATTTGAGGATCGCCAATTCCATTTAAAACCGTGGTTGCTCCAGTTTCAACTCTTTTATTTGAACGAAAGGAAACCGTGCTCAACAGCTGAAATCTTTTATTTAGTGGAAGTCTATAAAATGCATCAACTCTTTTAAACTCATCGTGTAGAACTTGGTTGGTACCATTAAAATTTTTCTCTGTATTTGGATGATTAAACTGCTGGAAATTATACCTTAATCCAAAGCTTTTCTTTTGGAATTGTGGTAGAATTCCAGATAATCCACCGGGTGCTGCACAGCCACAAACATCACATGCCAAAGCAGGCGTTGAAACCAAGAAAAATAGGACAAAAATTGTAAAATATTTCATTGTATGGGTTCCGAAAATTGATGGTTCGAGATGAAAGTGTAATCTGTAAGCGTCTGTAAGAAAGCTTTCAAATCTGCTTTTTCATCGTCGTTTAAAACTATGGGCTTTCTGAGCCTTGTGTCTAAATTCTGATGCATAGTAGTATCTAAATTGGTGTAATGATCAAGAACTTGGTCTAATGTGCGTATATTTCCATTGTGCATGTATGGATAAGTAAGCGAAACATTTCTTAGACTTGGCACCTTAAATTTTCCTTTATCGGTTGGATCTAAAGTAATTCTTTCCCTACCCAAATCAGAACTGAAGGTTCCATTTCCATTGTTGGCAAAAGAAAAATCTGTAAATAAGGGTGGCTGATGGCAGGCGATGCAATTCGTTTGGAAAATATTAAAACCGTTCTGTTCGCTAGTAGAGAAGGTAGCTTTTTTATTTTGAACCTGATCGTACTTAGCATCTGCACTTACCAACATTTTCATAAACTGAGCAAGCGCAAAAAGTAAACGTTGATCGGTAATACTGGTATCTCCAAATGCAGCTTGAAACAAGCTTGGATATTTACTATTATGCTGCAATTTCAACACCACGTTGGCCATTGTTTCGTCCATTTCTAAAGAATCTGTAAAAGGCGCAACTGGCATAATTTCTAGGTTGTTTACACCTCCATCCCACATAAAACTAGGATGCCATGCCAAATTAAATAAAGGCGGACTGTTTCTCTTCCCCATTTTTCCATCAACCCCAAAACTTACTGGTGTGTTGTGATCTGCAAATCCATGCACCTGCGCATGGCAAGAACCGCAGGAAACCTTACCGTTTCTAGATAAAGAGGGATCGTAAAAAATAGTTTTACCTAGCTCAAATCCTGCCTCAGATACCCCATTTTTAGGATTGCTATAAACAACTGGCGGAAAATTTATTGGCTTTTCAAACCCTTTATAACTATTTGGCAATGCTGGATCTGAATTCCGACCGCAAGCAGCGGTCAGAATCAGTCCCAAAAATAAAAATACGTTACGAAATTTCACTTTTCTAGTTGCCTAGTTGTGAATATGATCAAACATAATACCACCAGCAAAGTTTTTTGCAAAGGTTATGGCATTAGCTCCAGGCATGTGAACAAAATTAATTTGAGCAACACTTAATCCGCCATGCCAAAATCTTGCTGCATTAACATAAAGATGAACTTGAGGCTTTGCATTAGGTTTAATGCTTAACATCTCAGAACCAAAAGCAATTTCTTTCGTTACTATTGCACTATTAGCTTCTCTAAAACCTCCCAAATGGTAGGTAAAACCCCCACTGGAAGATTGAGGAGACATTCCCTCAGCTTTAACGAAAATGTACCCCGTATTCCAACTCCAGAACATTCCGTTTGTTGTTGACAGCGCACCGGTTTGGGCTCCAGAAACATTTCTCGTACTGTCTACACCAACAGAAAATCTTACGGCTTTGTAATCGCCAGTTGGTACATTTTTAATGTTTATCATGCCGCTTGCAGCAGTAGCCGCATCAACCAAATGGTAACTTTCTTTTTCTTTCCATTCTGTATTGTCTGCTTTTATTAACACTACATTAGAAATGTAATAAGCTAGCTTGGTAAAGGTTAATTTTTCAGCACTTGCGGGATGCGTTAATTCCTGACCAATGGCAAAAGGCCCACCATTTGGCCCCCAAACGTGGTCAAATTCTAAAACAAATTCGCTTGTTTTTACCTCATCAATAGGTTTAGGATCGTCTGAGTCTTTGTTACAAGCATTAAAAAATAATAGGGATGCAGTTAAGCCAACTGCAAAAAGGCGGTTAAGATTAAATTTCATTTTTTGTTTAAATTAAATATTGCGAAAACGTTTAATGGCTCGTTTTCATCACCATAAAAAATAATGCACAGTAGAAAATTTTAAAAAAACTTTTTCTGAAAATCTTGAATGGATAATAATCCAACTATGCTATCAAAAATGAAAAGAAATCGGGTGGAACTTGAAGCGTAGAGCTGAAACCTGATGGGGAAAAGAATAAACTATTGAAATTCGCTTTTTTGAATTGTTCAAAGATTATGATCTCAAATACTAAACAAGCTGTTGGCACAAACACATCGAATTGCACTTTGCTCAATAATTCTAATGGAATAGTATTGAAGTCTTTAATTGGCTCAGTTTGCTGAATTTTCAGCATCAAGGCGCATTTACCTTCACATTCGAGTTCTGGCTTGTCTTGATTTTCGCAGAGTATTTTGGCATAATAATCTTTATTCAATAAATAATCTGCAACCATTCCCAACTTGCTAAAGGTGGGGAAAAGCAATAGCATACTTAAAGAAAAAGCGATTATGTTTTTCACGACACAAATATAATGGAGTAAAATTGAAAAATTCCCAAAGTGAAATTTAAAAAGACTACTTCACCCTAATTCCCTTATACAGCAAAATGGTGTCTTGTTTTAGCAACAACCTCAGGCATCTATAAATATGTGGTTTTTCAGCGTACAACTGTTCAGGCAACTCGAAAAACAGTTCTAAGCAAGAAGCAAAAAACTCAAATTTATTGGTGTAGGCGTAGGCTCTAATAACCGATTGGTTACTAATTCCCAACTGAGCTTCGGTTGCATAAATCTTGTTCCAAAGTTTCAAGTATCTGTAATTTAGAAAATTAGATTGTCCGTTATTAATTGCATTCTCGAATTTTAGTGCATGAGCCAATTCGTGTACACCAAGATTTCTACCATCGGTTATATCATGGTAACCATGCTGAAAATCTGGCAAAATGCCGCCAGTTTCGACAGGGAAAGGGGCAGTGCCATGGCGTGGCTGGTCGCAGTGACGCGCAATACCTGTCTTGACCGCCTGCGGGCGGCACGGCGCAGCCCGCAGACAGCACAAATGGCGCAAGACGATGGCTTTGACCCGCTGGCCAAAGCCCCCGATCCCCGCGCCACCCCAGAGGCCACGCTGATCACCCGCGCCGAGATGGGCCGCGTGATGGCCTGTATGGCCGAACTGCCCGCAGATCGCGCCCGCGCGCTGCAAGGGGCGTATCTGCAGGGGCAAAGCTATCA
>DAIRTB010000134.1:0-6353 GCA_036804105.1 Bacteroidota bacterium
AAAGCTCTTTTTGTGGAATCGTCCATAAAATAGGCGATGTCTTTCATGCCTACAACGGATGCCGGGACCGTGATTTTCAACTTGCTATTTGCTGGATCTTGGGCAATGTTTTCTAGCGAACTATATTCTAAATTGATGTCTGCAAGTAGTTTGCTGTTCGGACTATTAAACACCAATTTCTGAACCGTAAGCTGTGTTTCGGAAAGCGAAATCTCGCCCGACAGTTCATCAACCTCAAAGCCTGAGGCTTCTTGAAACGATAAGTTGGCCAAAAGTAAATCTGTATCAATTCCTTTTTGCTTGAGATTGCTCGCACTTAAATTGAGATTTTTAACCGATAATTCGGTTGGATTTACCTCCCCTTTCTTGGCTGTTTTTGGATTGTAATTGAAATCTACATCGAAAGCGGCAAGATCAATTTTATTTACTGAAACGGTCCAATCCATGGTCAGTTCTTCAACACTTGCATCTGCAAGTTCAACTTTTACATCAGTGCTTTCAGTTGAAAAATTAAGCATGGCCTTCCAATTGGCTGCATCTATGGTATTGAGCTGAACTTCCTGAGTTATTAAATCGAACATCAGCTCCTTAATATTGGCAGTTCCAAGATTGAGCGCCATTTCAGATTTGCTCACCAAATCGTCAAAATTAAAAACCAGCTGTTCAAATTTCAATTCATCGAACAACAACTTAGGCGGACTGCTTGTTGAATCTGATTCAGGTGAAGGTTGCGTTGGCTCGAAAAGTACCAGCTTGGTGTCCAGTCCATTGATATCAATCTTTCCTAAATCAAAAACACCATTTTCTAAATCAAGTTTTTTTGGATTAATTGCCAAGGAATTCAGAAAAACTTGAACATCAATTCCGCCGGTGCTATCGGCATATTTCAACTGAATATTTTGGAGACTTACTTTACCGATCTGCAGATTGAGCGGCTTCGAAGTAGAATCTGCCGACTCGCTTTCTAAATCTACTGAAATAGAATCTTTGCTTACCTCAGCCGAGAAGGCATTGATTATGTAATCGTAATTGGCATTTCCGTTGGCATCTACCAAAATATTGGCGATAAGATTATTTATTTCAACATTGCCGATGCTTACTTCCCCCTTAATTAAAGGCATAACATTGAAGCGGATGCTGGCCTCGCCCAAATAAGCGAGCGAATCGCCAACAGGAGTTTCGGCATAAAGTCCTTCAATTTCTAGCGATCCAGTAAAGCCGAGGTATAATTTCTCGATACGAAAAACACCATTAGTTTTGGTGCTCAGGTAGTTAGTAGCCATTCCTACCAGTTTTTGTTGAACTGCTGGAATTCGAAGGGCAAGAATTACCGCAATTAATAATCCGAATATGGAGAGCAGCACAATGCCAAAAACCCTTAAAACTTTTCTACCCTTTAATTTTCGCACCTTAGATACAAGTCATTAACAATGAAAATCATTCCCAAAAGTATGTAAAGTAGGGAATTTAGCAATCTGAGAGGGAAATTGTGTAAGTTTAGGTTAAGTTTGGTTTTTGAATCCGATTAAATGATTGAATGATGAGCAGGATTTTGAAGCAAATAATAGACATCAAATACCGCAAAAAATAAGGGTATTAAATTGATGGATGTTCATACCTCAATAATCCAAAATTAAAAATTAAAAATCCATCATCAATAACCCAACATCCAAAATCAAAAACCCAAAATCAAAAACCCAAAATCAAAAATCAAACGTTTACCCCAAAAAGATAGCCAACTAAGCCAGATAAACCCATGGCTAATGTTCCCCAAATGGTTATGCGCAATACGGCTTTCAAAATGCCAGAACCTCCTGTTTTGGCTGAAGTTGCCCCAAGCATAATAAGGAAAACGATGGTAAACCCGTAAAGCCAATATTCCATACCTGTGAGTGGCGCTAAAAGTACTACAAGAACTGGAAGTAATCCGCCAACTGTAAAAGACGCTCCTGAGGCAAATGCAGCTTGTATTGGGTTAGCTTGAGAGATTTCATTTATGCCCAATTCTTCTCTCATGTGCGCAGCTAGGGCATCTTTTTCTGTCAACTCTAGCGCTACTGTCATAGCGGTTTCAGGTTTTAAGCCACGTTGTTCAAATATTTTAGCAAGAATTTGAAGTTCCTCTTCCGGCATTTCTTCGAGCTCCTGGCGCTCTCTTTCAATGTCTGCTTTTTCTGTATCTGTTTGAGAACTAACGGAAACATATTCGCCGGCAGCCATAGATAAAGCTCCGGCAACCAAGCCCGCAATTGTTGCTAAGATTATTGGTTCTCTAGTTGAACTTGCTGCCGCAACTCCAATAGCCAAACTTGAAACAGAGATTATACCATCATTTGCACCTAAAACCGCTGCCCTCAACCAGTTACTACGGCTGATGTAGTGGCCATCCATGTAATTATCTAATGTAAGTTTTTCCATTTTGGTTATTTCAAAACAAGCGTTTAAAGTTTTACTTTTATTCCAAGTGGAAAAATAGTAAATGAATAAAAATCTGGAAACTCTTCTACATTAACTGGAGAATAATACACCCGATTTGAAGGTAAAAGTACCAATAATGGCGATGTTTCTATAATTATTCTTTTTGAAACACGAATACCAAGGCTTAGACTTGCATTAATTGTGGGCGTAAAAGCATGTGCACTGCTGCTGCCAAATCTCGTCCAACTAAAATGGGTTACGCCAATACCAAGGCCTCCAGTATAAAAAACTCTATCTTTAAAGACATTGAGTTTATAGTACCCGTTTAAACTTAGGTTACTATAATTGGCTTCTAAGGTTCGGGTGGCGGTGGCGGCATCGAAAAGTGGGGTTGTATGATCGTACGATAAGCCCCACTGCCAATTATTCTTTAGGTCTTTGGTATATTCCAAGAATATTCTTACGCCAAAAGAATTAAACCCATCTAGTGTAAAGCTCGGTTGAAAACTTAAATACTGTTGTTTAGGAACAATTGTATCTGTTGTTTGTGAAAATCCATCAACAAAAACAGTTACGAAAAATAATGTTAGAATAAGCTTAATCTTCATTACATACTTTTTATTTAAAACAATTCTACGGCAAAAAATCGGGTTAAAAAAATTAATGGTTGTTGATTTTAATTATTCAATATAATACCATTATTGTTTTTAAAAGCAAACTAATATTTTGTAAGGTTAAGTAAAAATAATGTAAGGGTTAAATCTTCGTATTATGCGCTTTGATTTCAAGTAAAATGAAAAAATAACCTTAAACATTGTAAAAAGGCAGTATTTTCGTAGCTTTATTAAAATACCTGTTCAATTAATAACAATGTTCAATGTAAAAATCAGTGTTTTAATGGCTGTTTATAATACTCCAATTAACTTAGTTATAAGAGCCCTTAAATCTGTGCTGAAACAAGATTTTAACGACTACGAACTACTTGTAATAGACGATGGAAGTGACTTAAATTTAAGTCTTAATCTGCTGCAATTCTGTACAACATTCGAAGATAGAGTCTCTTATATCAGAGGCAAGAATGAAGGCCAATCCTTTGCAATTAATAGAGCGGTACATTATGCAAAAGGCGATTTTATAACCATAATTGACGCAGACGATGAATACAAACCGAACCATTTATCTTCTTGCCTAGCAGAAATGGAAAAAGCAGATTTAATTTCTTCTCTAACAGAAACCGTAGTCTCCTGCAACGAAGATTATTACGTTGCTGATAAACATGATTTACATAAAAATATTCATGTAGACGACTGCATTCTTTTCGCCACCCTTTTTGGTAAGAAAGAGGTTTTTAAATCCATCCATTTCGAAAATAAATATGCTGCAGATTCCTTTTTCTACGAGCAAGCTTCAAAACGTTTTATTGTAAGAAAATCTGAACAACGCACCTACATCTACTACAGAAACATCGATTCTAGCATAACTGCAAAGCAAAAGCAGGTTAGAGCTCTTCAGAATTAAAGATGAAACATTATTCTGGGGATTTAATCTGCGCATCGCTCTTTACTGGGGTTTACGATGTTAATCGGAATGAATTGCTCGCATCAGATGATTATGGAGTTATAGAAAAGTGGTGTAAATCGATTGAGAATTTAGGTATGCAAGGCGTCGTTTTTCACAACAATTTCTCAGAATCTACCATTTCCGAGGCTAACTTAACCAACATTACTTTTATAAGAGTTGATTTCAATACGAAAATGAGCGCAAATGTCTTTCGTTACAATATTTACCTAGATTTTTTAGAAAAGCAGGGTCAACTGGTCGAAAATCTGTTTGTAACTGATATTGCAGATGTGGAAGTTGTTCTAAACCCATTTGAAACTAATTTATTTAAACAAAACGAAGATTGTCTTTTTTGTGGTGATGAAGCAGCGATTCTAGAAAACGAATGGATGTTTAATCATTGCACCCACTTGAGAAATTCAATTCCTGATTTCAAAAATTTTGAACATAAAAACAATCAAGAAGTGCTATTAAATTGTGGCATTATAGGCGGAAAAAGAGAGATTATGCTCCATCTTCTTAAAGCACTTACCAAAATCCATAACACCGTAACTATCAGTAATAAAACGCCTTACACCTTAGATATGGGCGCATTTAATTATGTTGCAAGAACTCAATTTGAAAAAAAAATTCGGCACGGCTATCCTATAAACACCCGTTTTAAGGGTTATGAAAGCGAGCGTACAGATTGCTGGTTTCGTCACAAATAGCCCAATCAATTTTCGCATTTCTCCACATTAAATTTCCTATTTGCATCTTTGTAGTGCAGCAAGAAATTCTGTACAAACTTTGTCTGAACTAATCATCCTTATAAATAAACCAGGAAAAACCTTACTGCAATGGTTGCAAGCTTATTATTCTGGCGTTTCATTACAAAAAATTGAAGCCAGAATTTTAAAAGGAGAATTTCTTTTGGGTGATGAAGTTTTGAAAAACCCAAACCAATTGCTTTATGTTGGTACTCGCATTTGTTGGAATGGCAAATCTGCTTTGAAAACCGAACTGTCGCCTTCTGGAAAATTGCCATTTATAATTTATGAGGATGAGGATTTATTGGTAGTTCTTAAACCTAGCGGACAAGCGGTGCACCCTGGCTTAGGTGTTTTTGAAAATACTTTGCTGAATGATGTTTGTACCTATTACAAAAAAAAAGAAATTAATTTTAATCCAGCCAATGCTTTGGTGCATCGATTAGATAAAGGCACCTCAGGATTAATGGTTTTAGCTAAAAACAAATCTTCTGCCGATGTTTTACAAAATGCATTTAAAGAAAGAAATATGCAGAAATCTTATTTAGCCATTTGTAAGCCAAATTTTGAATTAGAAAATGAGTTTACCATCAAATCGAACATCGGCAGAATTCCAGGCGATGATTTCAAAATTGGCATTTCTGAAGATGGCAGTTTCGGAAAGCCAGCAATTACAAACATCACCCTAAAAGAAAAAAATAAAAAATATTTTGTGGTGGCATGTAAGCCAATTACTGGCAGAACCCATCAGTTAAGAATTCATTTGAGCAGCGTTGGTTTACCTATTTTAAACGATTTGAGATATGGTGGCATGCCAATTCCAGAACTCGATGTAAATAAATTCTTTTTGTTTGCCAATGCACTTTCGTTTAATCACCCCAAAATTGAGAAGACTTTAAATTTTGACATTAACCTTTCCTATCTGCTTACATTTAATAACATAGAAATGCCTTGAGTTTATTTCTATTTTAACCACTTAGAAACCAAGACCTTGAATTCTAAGTGGTTACTTTTATTCTGCCTTTGAATTTAGGTATTCGTCTAAATTCTCCAGAGCTGCGGTAAATCCTTCTTTGAAACCCATTTTAATAATGGTTTCTAAATCTTCTAGAGAATCGAAGGAAAGGATGATGTAAACTAGCGTGGTATCGCCTCGATCAGAAAAAACGGTATTCCATCTGTTTCTGGGCATTTCCTGATTTAGTTTGCCGTCTTCATCGCAGAATCCATCGTAAGCGGTAAACGTTTCTTCTTCATCTATTGAAGTGTAATCTATTTTGCTCCAATGTGTTTCGTTGTTTGGGCCAACCATTGCGTACAACCAATGCCCACCAGCTTTGAATTCCATTGATTTTGTTTTGGCAACCCAAGGTTTTGGCGCCCACCATTGATCTAAAATTTCTGCTTGTGTCCATGCAGCCCAAACCAAATTTCTTGGTGCGTTAAACGATCTTTCGATTTTAATCTTGTTGTGTTCTTTGTCAACATCGAAATTAAATAAAATTGCTTTGCTCATAATGTATTGAATTTTAGATAAATATTTAAAACTTAACCCCATTTCGGCTAATAATAGTTTCAATTTCGGCATACTGGATTATTAAAAAACCATGAATTTCGTTTTCGGTA
>DAIRTB010000135.1:0-6321 GCA_036804105.1 Bacteroidota bacterium
ACCCAATTCCGTTGCAATAACGCCACTCCCACCATAGGTTGGATAACACACTATGCCGATTTTCATTTTTTTACCCATCATTTCTTAAAAAGCATTTTATGTGCCTTAAAGTTCTAAGTTTCTTTTTTTATAGGCTGATGATGCTAATTGGTAATAAAAGCTTCATATACTTTATCTAGAATTAGGCTTCTAATGCCCATTTCCGTAATTCTTTTGTTTTCTGCATCTGGATATACCCGATTCGATAAGAAAACATACACAATTCTTTTTTCAGGATCTACCCATGTACAGGTTCCTGTAAATCCGGTGTGGCCAAACGTCTGCGGACTTGCATACGCTGAGGTTGGTGTAATCTTCATCGGGTTGGTTTCTGGTTTGTCGAAACCAATACCTCTCCTAACTTCTGGTAGCGGTGCCGTGGTAAACGTTGTAATTACATCTTCGGTTAGAAATTCTATTCCGTTATAATAACCACCACAAAGAAGCATGTACATCAATTTACCTAAATCTGTAGCGTTCGAAAACAAACCTGCATGGCCACCAACTCCGTTGAGTAGGGCAGCGGTTTGGTCGTGAACATCCCCATGAATCAACGATTTTCTGAACAATAAATCGTTTTCTGTAGGAGCAATCTGCGTTTTAGGAAATTTGAGGTAAGGTTTATACAGCAGATATTCTAGACCAAGCGGTTTATAGAAATTATCGGCAACGTATTGGTCCAGTGTGGTTTGTGTAATTCTTTCCACCATTCGTTTTATAAGGGTATAACCCAAATCAGAGTATTTGTATGTTCCCGGATTTTCTAACGGTCTTAGTATAATCTCTTGTAAAATAGTGTCTGCGAAGCTAGGCAAAAGGAATAGATTTTCGGCAATTCTAAAATTGAAAGTATCGTTTTGCGTTGTTGATACTCCGATCCTTGTTTTTTTATCTGTGCTAAATGTTTTCTGCCAGATTGGAAGATAAGGGTATAATCCAGCAGTGTGGGTGAGTATTTGTAAAAGTGTTAGATTTGCTTTGTCGGTGTAGCGTAATTCTGGTAAATAAGTTATGATGGGTGCGTTTAGATCGAGTTTTTCTTGTTCCACCAATTTCATAACCGCCATTGTAGAGGCGGCAATTTTAGTAATTGATGCAATATCGTAGATGGAGTTTTGGTTAACAGGAAAACCATTTTTTTCATAATTTAGCTTACCAAACGATTTATTGTAGATAATTTTATTGCCCACAGAAACATAAACTTGGCAGCCTGGGAAAGCTTCTTTTTCAATGGCATTGGCAACTATTGCATCAATTTCTTGCAATTTTTCGCCGTTTAGTGCAGCTGCTTCTGGGTAGGCTGGCTTCAACAAACCGATACCATACTTTTCAATTCCAGATCCAGATGCAAACGCAATACTCGCAGAAACTGGTAATCTACCGCTTATATTAATAGCACCCACCAATGCATTTGAAGCTGCTTTATGCGCTAGAGGATGGTCTTCGTACGCCACACAAAGTGTTTTGGCCCAAGCGAAATTTTCTAAACTGTATGGGTTTCCATGAACAACCACTATTTGCGAAATAGAATCTTCTAACTCCATAGCAAACCGAATTAAATTGTTGGTAATGCCGAAATTCCCTTTTCGGTATTGACTGCTCAGGTGAAAACTTGTTACCAACATTTCATAATCCTGAAGTTTGGTTTTCAATGTGTTTAAATCTGCCTGGTTTGCATTCCAACTTATGCTGAAACTATCAATTGGTAAATGACTATTTAATGTAGATGCCAATTGATTGCCTAGTTTTCCACCAACTTCCAGATAGGCAATTTTCTTAGTGTTTAGTTTTATTGGCAACAAATCATTTTGATCTTGCACCAAGGTAAATGCCTGTTCGTAAATGGTTTGTATTTGATTTAGGTATTTAGTGCTGCTCAATAGCTTGTTTAAATTACTGGTATTGATTGGCTGATAATTATGCAAACCAACCCAATATTTTGCTGCTAGAATTTTCTTAACGCTTTCTTCTAATCTTTTTTCTGTGATGAGGCCCGCTTTTTTCGCCTCAAAGAATTTTTGAAAAGATTTCGGTACATCTAAAGGAAAGAGCAATACATCATTTCCAGCGAGAAATGCTCTCAAATCAGATTCGCCTGGTTCGTAAAGATCTGCAACGCCTTTCATATTTAAGGCATCGGTAAAAATCAATCCATCAAATGCCATTTTTTGTTTCAACAAACTATCTACAATTTTATTAGATAGGGTTGATGGCAGACTGGATGTTTTATCTAATGCTGGAATATCCAAATGCGCTACCATCATACTTGCTATTCCATTTTTTATCAACTGTCTAAAAGGATATAATTCAATACTATCCAGTCTTTCCTTTGTCTGTTTCATTTGAGGAAGTGCATAGTGAGAATCTGTATTGGTGTCTCCATGACCAGGAAAGTGTTTCGCACAAGCAATTACTTTTCCATTTTGCAAACCAAACATATAAGCAGCCGCTTTTTGAGACACCTTGTGCTTATCATCACCAAAAGAACGGAAATTAATTACGGGGTTATTCGGATTGTTGTTCACATCAACCACTGGAGAAAAACTAATATGAACTCCTAATGCTTTCAACTGCTCGCTCATAGAAAACCCCATTTGCTCAATTAATCCGTTGTTTTTCAGAGCACCCATGGTTAATTGATTTGGGAATTTTAAGGTCGAATCTAACCGCATGGCTAAACCATATTCGGCATCCATGCTAATAAGCAAAGGTATTTTTGCAAGTCGTTGATAATGATTGGTTTGTGCAACCTGAACATGCGGCGTTCCCTTCATGTAGATCAATCCGCCAATATGAAATTTGCTTACTAATTTGTTTAACTCGGCGCTTATTGGTTGATTACTGTACGCTGCCACCATAAACAATTGCCCAATTTTCTGAGAATCGTTTAGGGTATAATACAAAGAATCTACCCATTTATTATTAGCGTTAAATGCTGGTCTTTCTGCAAATTCTTTTGTGTTTTCGTTTGATATAATGGGATCTATGGTAGCAGATAGTGTTCTGATGAACGTTTCCGAAACCAAAAGGGTTAAAATAAGCAATAAAGTTTTTGAAAAACGCATGTTTAATTGAAGGATTTCTTTAAATGAAATACGATATTTTTGCTCCTAATAAATTGATATGAAATTCCGCTTTCTCACCAAGATTCCAAAACACCGCACTTTCGACTACAAACCTAGGTATTACGATAAGGATTTAGCCGAATTTCATGATAAGGTTTTGGAAAAAACCAGTGGCGAAAAAGCGAAGATAAAATTCTCTAGACTCGAATTCGATAAAAAAGTCAATTTTAAACGAACTAGAGACGATAAAGTTGCAGAACGTGCCGGAAGATACGTGAGTTTAGCATTCATTTTAATAATCTTAGGAGCGGTTGTATATTATGGTTTCCTAACTTTGGAAGTTGGTATTGGTATATTTGTGATTGCCGTTGTATGGCGTTTACAATTGTTACAATTAATAGCCAACAGATTTACCAACGAAGAATGAGAGATATAATTAGTTTACTTCCAGATGCATTGGCAAACCAAATTGCTGCTGGCGAGGTGGTTCAACGCCCTGCATCGGTAGTAAAAGAATTAATGGAAAATGCAATAGATGCTGGCGCAACTAATATTCAACTTATTGTAAAAGAGGGTGGTAGGCAACTTATTCAGGTTATAGACGATGGCTGCGGCATGTCGGTTACCGATGCTCGACTGAGCTTTGAGCGCCACGCCACATCGAAAATAAAACAAATAAACGACCTGTTTGCCATAACAACCTTTGGTTTCAGGGGCGAGGCTTTGGCATCTATTGCTGCAGTTGCGCAAGTGGAAATGACTTCCAGACGAGCTATAGACGATCTCGGTACCAAAATAGTAATTGAAGGCAGTGAGGTAAAAGAACAAGTGCCGGTAAATGCGCCTTTCGGCACAAATTTTCAGGTAAAGAATCTGTTTTTCAATGTGCCAGCTAGACGAAATTTTCTAAAATCTAATACCGTAGAATTCAGACATATAAACGAAGAATTTACAAGAGTAGCGCTTGCACACCCAGAATTGAGCTTGAAGCTAAATCATAACGGTACGGATGTTTTTGTATTAAAACCTGCCGTTTTGAAGCTCAGAATTATGGCTTTACTGGGAAATTACTTAAATCCAGACCTTGTTCCAGTAGAAGAGCAAAGTAGTATTCTAAATGTTACCGGATTTATTGGAAAACCAAGAGTGGCTAAGAAATCTCGTGGCGATCAGTACTTCTTTGTAAACAATCGTTTTATAAAAGATGCGTATCTGAACCATGCGGTTGTTCACGCTTTCGAAGGACTTCTACCTCAAGGTGCATACCCCATATATGTTTTGTTTTTAACTTTAGATGCCGCCAAGATCGACATAAACGTGCATCCAACTAAAACAGAAATTAAGTTTGATGATGAACGACCAATTTATGCCATTCTGCAATCGGCAGTAAAAAAGGCTTTATCTAAATATAACGTTGCACCTTCTATCGACTTTGATGCAGATACCTCGTTTTCAGGTATTTATCATGATCCAATTAGAAATCCATCGCCAACACAACCTGCTGTTAAGTACGATGTTTCGTATAATCCATTCCCATCATCCCCAAAAGAAAAAGAAAACGATGGCTTCCCGCAGCATTTTCCACAGAATAGGCCTGCAAGTAGCAGAGGTTGGGAAGAATTATATGCTGTAATTGAAAAGCCGGAGCCAGAGCAGCAGCAAATGGCAGCTTTTCCGAGCCAACAGCCTGAAGAACAAGTCTCTACCAAGATGTCTGGCCAGCCGCTTTTCCAGCTGCATAATCTATTTATTTTGGCCCAAATTAAATCAGGATTTATTTTAGTGGATCAAAATGCTGCGCATCAGCGGATTTTATTTGAACGATTTAGGGCGATGGAAGGTCAAAGGAATCATCTTTCTCAACAAACCTTGTTTCCAGAAACCATAGAGTTTTCTATTCAGGAAGCCATAATTGTAGAGGAGATTTTACCACAGCTTCAAGTGTTTGGGTTCGATATTCGTCCACTAGGTAGAAACGCCTTTGTGGTTCATGGCATGCCCTTGGAAATCGAAATGTCGGCGGTACATGGGTTTTTACACGAGTTGATAAATCAGTTTAAAAACCAAAATGCGCAATTGGCTGTATCCAAGTTCGATCAAATTGTAATTAGAATGGCTGTGAATGCCGCAATAAAACCTGGAAAGCCTTTAAACGAAACCGAAATGCAAACCATAATAGATGAACTTTTTGCCTGCGAAATGCCGTATTACACACCAGAAGGTAAACAAACCATTGTTACCATCACTTTAGAAGAGTTAAAGGAAAGATTTAAATAATGCTCAACCAAAATAGACCTGGCGGATTTCAGGTATTGCCCTATGTTACTAAGAATATTTTGGTGATAAATGTGGTACTTTTCTTACTTACCATGTTTTTCCAAGGAAAGATAGATTTGGTAGACCTTCTTGGAATGCACCTTCCAGGGGCAGATTCGTTTAAACCCTACCAAGTAATCTCTCATATTTTTATGCACGGAAGCATTGGCCATATTTTCTTTAATATGCTCATTTTCTGGATATTTGGTAGCGTGTTAGAAAATATTTGGGGCGCTAAGCGTTTCTTAAACTTTTATCTTATCACTGGTTTGGGAGCTGCCTTCTTACATTATGGCGTGGTTTATTTACAAATGAAACCAGATTTAGATGCCCTGCAAATGTTTTTAGACAACCCAAGCATTGGAAATTTAGATGGATTTATTGGCTTTATGTCTGAAAACGAGAACTTTGCAAACTATTTTGCAGGGATGTACAATAGATATTATCCTGCTTTTATGATTGATCCAGAAAGCCCAAAAGCCATTTCTGATATGCGATTGCTCGTAATGGAAGTGAAGGCCGCTTATATGGATGGCCCAAATATTATTGGTGCTTCTGGCGCTGTGGCGGGTGTTATGATTGCTTATGCTTACCTCTTTCCAAATACTGAATTGTACCTTTATTTTATAATTCCTGTAAAGGCTAAGTTCTTAGCAATTGCTTATATTGCCTACGAATTATATCAGGTTTATTTAAATAATCCTTACGACAATATAGCGCATTGGGCACATTTAGGTGGGGCTTTATTTGGTTTCTTAATTGTTCGTTTTTGGTTTAACTCAGATAGAAAAAGTTTTTATTAAAACTCATGATTAAAGAATTTAAACAGGTTTTTCAGAAGCGAAACAACGCCATTGTTCAGTTGATTGTAATCAACGTTATTGTTTTCTTTTTGGTGAAT
>DAIRTB010000136.1:0-3652 GCA_036804105.1 Bacteroidota bacterium
TTTTCGAAAACTGTTAAGCAATTTTACGCAACACTTTTTCATTTCTGAAAATTGTGTGTATAATTTGCTTTTACGGCTCCGAATGGAAGTGCTTTAAATGCATTCATATTTTTTGGGGTGGTTCTTGTTAAGCTTTACTTGATTTTAATCTTTTTGATTCCTTAGCGCCAGCCCGCAAACCATTAATATAATTCCGATGGTAAGCATGGTATAGTGAAGTGCGTTAAAGTCTTTTACAAAGATTACTTGAATGATTATCCAGCCAGAAAGTAACAAGCCTTGAATAAGAATTAAAAGCGGGAAGTGTTTGTATTAATAAGCTTCTAGAGTAAATTAAAAGTGAAAAGATTTTTTTAAAAATGAAAATGTAAAACAGAAATAGATAATTCAAAGAAATTTTTTTCTGAGCTATTTGACGCCAAAATTGAGGGAAAATAATAACTTATCAGGACCATTCAAATGGGTTAATTCAGATTCAACTAACTGATATTTTCGAATAATTTTAACCCTACAAGATCACTTTTGAGTTATATTCGAATCCATATTTTTAAAAATTCATTTTTCAGGTTTATGAAACGTACCCTAATCGTTCTACTGCTGATTTTATTTGCAACCCATTTAAGTTTTGGCCAAAAAAGTGAGGAGAAGTTAGTTAGAAAATCGTTCGATAATTATAAATCCGCCATTCTTAATGGTAGAGGGGAAGAAGCGTTAATGTATGTAGATTCTAGAACTTTAAAATATTATGAAGACATTTTAGAACAAATAATACATGCAGATTCTGCAAAAATTGAATCTGTCTCTTTTTTAGATAAGATTTTGATTTTGTCGGTAAGACACAGAACTTCGAAAGAAGAGATTTTATCTTTTAATGGAAGGACGTTGTTTATAAATGCTATTGAAACCGGTATGATTGGAAAAAATAGTGTTTCCAATAGTGAAATCGGCGATGTTTCAGTTGACAAGGAATTTGCAAAGGGACAATTTGTTTCAAAAGGTAAAGCTGTACCTTTCTATTTTCATTTTTACAAGGAAGATGGTAAATGGAAAGTTGATTTAACCTCTGTTTTTTTTCTTGGCGAGATTGCTTTCAAGAAGATGTTAGAGGATTCTGAAGAAAGTGAAAACGAATTTATATTCTCTATCCTAAAATTGTTAACCGGCAAAATGCCAGACAACCAAATTTGGCAGCCGTTGAGGTAAAATACTAGGGTTCTTAATGCTGGTTTTTTCTTTTTTATCCTCCTTGATTGGAATTTTCTTTTTAGTGCTCACCTTGCAGAAAAAGTGGAAATTATTGTTCCTCTCAATTCTAATCATTTTTGTTGTTATCACATTAGGGTGGTTCGTATTTATGAAAATAATTTCCCAATCATTTAAAACTGAATGCGAGAATCTTAAAGTTTGGAAAATTGAAAATTATGAGATTGTGAAAAGAAGATGTCTTGGTTTTGCTGGAGCGCCTTACTATCCAGTTTATTTGTGTAAGAACGATAAAGAACTAGACTACCTCACTTTTACCGAAGATTCTACCTGTATTTTAAAATTTAAACCTACAGAGAATGATTCCTTAATTTTTGATATTTGTGAGATGAAGTTGCTAAGATAATAATGTACAAGGGTTACAACTCGTATTAAAATATTCAAGAACGGAATTGTAGGAGTTGATTTACTTTCTGAAAGTTGTTATCAGAGAAATATCATGATATCAACACTCAAATTTATTATCTTAGTTGCATGGTTTATAAACCAACATATTCAAACAGTATGCTAGGGTCACTTGGAGTGCTTTCAAGCTTTAATTTAGTGGAAAACATTTGGGAAAGTTATGAGAAATTCGCTATCGACAAAATAACGGAATCAACAATTATGCTCAGAGGTTTTTTATTTTATTTGAAGGATTTAAAACCGAAACAAGCTGAGACAGAGCTAAAAACTATTCTCTCATTAAATAAAACCCTTTCAGACTTTCGGAAAGATATTGTTGATTTAAATCAACAAACACATTTTGATTTTAAAATTGCAGTTTTAGATTTCTTTGAAGCAGTAGATCTGTTGATTGCTAACCTTCAAGATTTGGCAGATCTTAATGGTTCTTACAAGCTTTCACTTTCAGTTTTAGCCAACGATTGGGATAGAGCAGAAGATCAACATTGGGATAATTATTAGCAGAATTAAGTTCTTAGTTTATGATGATGCCTGATGATAAAGTTTACCAAGAAACCAAAGAGATCAAACTTGGTATGAGTGAAATAAAACTTGAATTCAGGCCACTTGCCGATTGGATTGATAAAACGTTCAATGTAAAAACCCTTAATATTTTTTACGATTTAATTGAAGAGGATGATACACCACGACTCGAAATATGTTTTGAAAATCAGTGGGAGGTAGATAAATTTAGAGACGCAGATGGTTGTAATTATGATTCCGTAAAGCAAGAAGCAATCTTAAAAAAATTTAAAGAAACTCTTAAGGACCAAAAAATAATATCTGATTCTGGTTTTTTTAGCTTTCTCAGGAAAAAGGTATACCCTAAGTATAGATTAGACAATCTGTTAGTAGTTTATGCAGAGTTTAAATCAATAGCCAAAAGTGAAGTAATTAGCTCTATTCCCCGTGAGCAAGTTGAATTTTTGAAAGCTGATTTAAGCAATCCGGATATCTGGGCTATTGAAAGTTCTTTTGAAAGAACCACCCTATTTTTATTTACAGATGAACAAGTGAAAAAATATAAAAACTCAAAAGACCATAAAACTTGGAATGAGCGTTATTTTGAGCTTATAATCAAACAAGATCAATTTGGATACTTTATAAGGGATTCGTTTTCAATTGCCTTAGACAGTAAGGAGAATTTCGATAAAAACTACAGTAGTAATTGGTATCATTACTATAATTGATCTTTATAGAGTAGAAGACTTTTATAAAATTCACCCCAAATGAAATATTTACCCCTCGAAAACATCACCTATAAAACCAAATTGAGCTCCGCTGAGATTCTTAAAAGGTTGAACGAGGTAACAGAGCCAAGAAAGGCCTTAAGAGTAATTTGGTTTTATGGAAATTCTGTTCAAAAAGTATTTGAAGGCAAAATAAAATCAGATACGTTTGAAATTTCTCGCATTCTAAACATCCGCAATTCCCTACGACCTACTATAAAGGGTCGCTTAGAAGAGAAGCTAAGCGAGACGTATATTCTTGTAAATATGAATCTTGGTTTTGGAATACTTTTCTATAAATTCCCTTGGTTATTTTTAAGTATTTTTTGTTGCATTTGGATTAGTATTTCGCTTTTAAATGGCGGTGAATTTAATATTGTAAACTCAATACCTTTCTTAGCAATGGTGTTTTTTTATACCTCAATTACAGGAGGATTCAAATATGAAAGTTTGAATTCTAAGCATTATTTAGCCAAATTGTTTGAAGCGAGTATTGAGGACTAGAAATTGTTTGAGTCGATTAGAAATAAATTCATATTTTCGACCAGTTCAGTAATTTTCAACGGAATACATCCCCCCATGAAAGAACTCATAGCAATATTTATCGGTAGTGGCCTCGGCGGACTTTCCCGTTTTGGGTTAGGTAAGTGGGTGGATTCTTGGCACAACCATAATTTTCCTTTCGGCACACTTGCTGTAAATATTGTGGCTTTCTT
>DAIRTB010000136.1:3662-6269 GCA_036804105.1 Bacteroidota bacterium
GTAGTTGGTTTCGTAATCGGGTTAGCCGATCATAAACAAATGCTTTCGCCAACTTTGCGTTTATTTCTTGCAGTAGGTTTTTGCGGAGGTTTCAGTACTTTCTCAACTTTTAGCAGCGAAACCTTAGCGCTTTTATCGCAGGGTTATCATCTAAATTCGATGCTCTACATTTTTGGCAGTATTGTACTTTGTGTGGCGGCAACATTTGCTGGGTTTTTCCTTGCTTTAAAATTGTGATGTTGAGAATATTCATTTAATTCTCTGCTATAAAATGCCCGAAATCACCTGAGTTATACCAATAAAAAATTACCCACTAAGATTTCTAAGTCATACCTACTTTCAAAAAAGTCTAAACCATACTTGTACATGAAAAAGCCCTTTTTAATATTATTGTTGGTGCTAAATTCTCTAGTTCTATTAGGAATGATATTGCCTGAATTCGCTCCACCTTTTGCAAGAATAGTAAATTTAGCAACTCTTATACTGAATATCGTTTTGCTGATTTCTCTTCTAAGGAGAAAAAGGCTTTTCAATTTCTAGTAACGAGCTTCCTCTTAGGAAAAATTGTTCAAAAAAAATGCTCAAACCCTATTCCATTTGAAATAAGGTTTGAGCGCAAATTATTTTTAGTGCTTATTATTCGTGATTGAATAGGTAAAATATGCCCAATTGTATGCCTCTATTGTAAGCATTTGGGTTTGCATTTTTAATCACATTGGTAAAACCATGGTTATATCTGAGGTCGATGCCAAAATCTGATCTTGGATCTATAAAACTTACACCAGCCGTTAAGCTGAAGTCTATGGTTTCGTAACCATCGGTAACGGTGGTTTTTGTGCTTCCAATTTTGGTTTTAGCACCGGCAAGAAATCCCAATTGAGGGCCAGCCTGAACTCTAAAACCATTGTTAAACATGTATTGAAAAAGTACGGGTACATTAAGGTAATTCAAGTTTAGATTTACCTCAGAACCCAAAATTGTATATTTTGAACCTTGCAAAGAATAAACCAATTCTGGTTGTAAAGCAAATTTTTCTGAAATGTGGAAATGACCAATTAACCCCAAATGATAACCCAATTTGGTGTTTTTTAAAGTATTGTTATCATTGGTTAACATAAAAGCATTCAAACCGCCTTTTACACCAATATTGGCATTTTGTGCATTTGCCGCACCTACTGAAAGTAACAGCGCAAGGGCCGTAGTAATAATTATTTTCATCGTTTTTTGTATTAAAAATCTAGTATTGTTACTGAAGTTTCATTTTACAAAAGTGATGTTAAATCAATTCTCCAGTGTTACATAAAAATATATTGAGCTTGTACAATTCCTTTGTAAATGGGGTTGGTTTTAAAATCCGTTTACCTGTTTTACCATTTATTTTTATTCTCAATTTAGTTTTTGTTAAAATCCGTTTTTCAGAAAGAACCCAATATTATCCATTTAGTTTGAAAACGAGTTGAACTATCGGCTATGTTCAAAATTCCAACATCTAACATCCAGCATCCAACTTCAAGCATCAAAAACCCCCAACCCGCTTCTCAAACCCTAACTCCGGTAGCACAATCTTTACTTCCAGCTTCTTGTCGTGATCTGTCCAATGCACAATGAAGTTTACTTTTGCTTCCTTTAATTCAAATCCGGTGTTCTTTAGTTCGCTTAATTTCTCAAGGAATTTCTTGGAGAATTTTAAAACATATTCTCCCTTTGTGTTTGTACAACCATCGCTTGAAATCCGTAATGAATCTCCACTGGTTAATGCGTTTACTCGGCCTTGAATGTATTCGAAATAACCCAAGTATAAATCCTTATGCGTAAGCTGAACTGCTAATGTGATTGGAGCTTGGAATATGTCGTTGTTTTCAATCCATTCTAAATTTGCTGTTTTTATTTTGTCGAGGTAATTTCCGTTTAGGTGAATGGTGAGATTTTGTTTTGCCCTCGTCATTGCCACATAAAGCTGTCGCTTCTTCTCATCTGCTCTTGCATCGAAATTATCTAGAAGTAAAAACACATTGTCAAACTCTTTGCCTTTCGCCTTGTGGATGGTAGAAACCATAATCGTTTCTCCATTTGTGCTGATGAAATCTTCGAAATTCGATTCCCGAATAAAAACTTCAAAGTCCGATTTATACTTCTTCTTTGTATTGATTTTTTCAAAATCGAGGATCAGGTTTTTGCAGATTTCAAACTTTGTACTGGCCTTGTATCGTTCAAACAATTTCCGCTTTGCATTCCCCCAAACATCATCACCAATAATAAAAACATCATCGGCTAATTTTAATTCATCTAAAAAGAAACGAACCTCTGCCAGATTATACAGGCTTAAAGTGTCGTTGTTCTGAATCAACTTGGCTGGGAAGCCGTGCTTTGTTAAGAGTCCAGCAATCTGAAAAGCTTCTTCGTTCTTGGGGGTCAAGATGCAAGTGGTTCCAGAAAGACCTGTTGAAATTATATCGTCTACAAGCGGCGTAATAAGATTACCGTTTTGGTA
Source organism: Bacteroidota bacterium (assembly GCA_036804105.1). GTDB lineage: Bacteria > Bacteroidota > Bacteroidia > UBA7662 > DAIRTB01 > DAIRTB01. Next base: position 6,154 of record DAIRTB010000136.1, read on the forward strand.
ACGAACGATTTTAATTTTCCCATTGTCTGTTTGATGCGCTACAATCGGAATTTCTTTAAGTCGATTTTCAATGGTCTTTGCAAACTGATTAGCGAAAGAAACCAAATTGCTTTTGC
>DAIRTB010000137.1:0-6222 GCA_036804105.1 Bacteroidota bacterium
TCTTGTCGAAATAGGTTTTTAATTCAGCGTCTGAAACCGTAACCGTTGAGTCTGCTATGGTATTATAATCTAAAACTACAAAACGAATATTTGCTTTGCCGTTATTGTTCTTGTTAGTTGCAAGCGCATCAAACTTGGTTGCGTAAGCAGCTTTAGCAATAAGGTTATTGTATTTTTGGGTAAGACGCTCGTTTTTAATGTAAGCTTCAAATTGCAACCAACGCTCACGCATCTCTGGTTGAATCATCTCCGGGTTGTCGATGTTCTTTAAGAAGTTGATTACCTGAGCAGGATCAAACTCGCCAGTTTCTTGATTTACAAACGCTTGCTTAACTTGAGGATGCACATTGGTTCCTTGAACTAAATCGTACAATTCATCCTCAGAAACCATTACTCCTAACTTAGCATATTCTTTTGCAGTTAAGCGTTCACGGATCATTTCGTTCCAAACCTGGTCTCTGAGAGAAGCCATTGTTGCTTCGTCTATACTTTCTTGTTGGGTTTGAAGCTTGTAGTTTTCTTGAGCTGTAGCTAATTTCTGTTCGAAGAAAGGATAACTTACTTCCTCTCCATCTATTTCTCCAATACCACTTGGAGCACTTCCATTAAAAAGTGAATTTGAAGAGAAGACATCCATCATTAAAAAGGCTGCAATTGCAAGCCCAATTACTACTACTACTAATTTGCCGTGCTTACGGATTTCACTGGTAATTGCCATAAAAACTGAATAGTTCTATTAATAAAAGTTGCAAATAACGGTTTGTTTCAAGTAAAAAACAAGTTTTGCTTGAAATAAGGTTTTTATTTGTTTAAAATGGTTTGAATTTTAACGGTTTCTATTCTATTGAGGCTACACTCTTGTATTATAATGTTGAAATTATCACAACTAAGTTCTTCGCCTTTTTCAGGAATAGATTCGTGTTGCTCTATTATGTAACCCCCTAAGGTATTGTAATCTCCCTCAGGAATATCAAGATTATACTTCTCGTTTAAATAGTCTACTTCCAATCTTGCAGAGAAAATATAAGAACCATCTTCTAGAAGTTGCTCAGTGAGTTCTTCGGTGTCGTGTTCGTCTTCAATCTCTCCAAAAATTTCTTCCATAATATCTTCTAGTGTTACTATACCAGAAGTTCCACCAAATTCATCCACAACCAGCGCAATTGCTTTACGCTCTTTATTAAAGACTTTAAGCAATTGCATGCCCAACATGGTTTCTGGCACAATTGGAATCGGCAAAATTATAGAATCGATTGTTTTAGGATTATTGAAAAGATTGCTAAAATGTACAAATCCAATGATGTTGTCGATGTTGTCATCATAAACCAAAAGCCTTGAAAGACCCGATGTACGAAACAGCTCCGATAATTCTGCCATTGTTGATGTTTTTTCGATGGCAATAAGTTCGGTTCTGGGCACCATGCAATCACGAGCTTTTATCTCGTTAAAATATAAAGCATTTTGAAAAATATTGATTTCCACTTCTTGATCTTCATGCTCTTCTTGGCTTTGGCTAGACTCTTGTACCAAATAATCTAAATCTACTTTTTCGAAAGAAGGGCCGCTTTTGTCGGTTGTTACGCCAATTAATTTTAAAAAAAGTCTGCTAAAATTACTTATAACCCAAACGAGCGGATAAAGCAGAATGTAACAAATCTGCATAGGTACTGCAAACAAAACCAATAAACTATTAGGGTTTAGTTTGAATACCGATTTAGGGAGAAACTCGCCAAAAATTAAAACTAAAATGGTTGAAACAATTGTTTGAATTAAAAGGATTGGAATTTGTCCATTAAAATTAAGTGGAAGCAGTTGAAATATAATTGGCTCCAACCATTTGGCCATTAATGTGCCATAAATCACCAACATTATGTTGTTTCCTACCAATATGATACTTAAAAAACGACCAGGTTCCTTAATAAATTTAGAAAGAATACTCCCTGATAGCGTTCCTTGTCTATTTGCTAATTCAATCCTTAATTTATTGGCAGTTATAAATGCGATCTCCATTCCAGAAAAGAATGCGGAGCCGATTAACGTTAGAAGAATTAAGAAAACAGTAGTAAGATCCAAAATAATTAGATTTTATTTTGTTTATTTCTTACTAACAAGCGCCTTCTTGTGCGTCTCATGCTGTACATTAAAGCTGCAAGAAAGCAAATAATAAAAAACATTACGGTTGATTCTGTATCGAAGCCAACTTGTGTATAAAAGTAAATACCAGCAATAAGCGCAATTAATGCAAATGCCAGCCAAACATATTCAATAATTTTATTCATTTATGGGGTCTGTTAATTTCAGTTCTCCTGTGGGTTTTAGAATTCTATACTTGCTAAAGTCTTGGTTAGATTCAAGTCCTTCGCCGTAGATGGTCTCTGTTTTTGTTTTTATGGTTACAAATTTATCAGTAAAAATTCGTTTTCCCATTTCGTCCCATACAAGTCGTTCTGTGGTTAGGGTATCTCCTTCTTCATTCACTACTACAACTTTACCAATTGCTTCCATTTCTTTTTCTTTTTCTTTTCTAATAGCATAGTTTGCAGAAAGTTTTGCATTGGTTGTTCCAGTAGGGTCGTAGAACAAGGCAATTATGCCATCTGGCATTTCTGTATAAGCATTTTCACCCTTAAACCGTTTAACTGTTTCGGCATTTACTTTGGCTTTTACTATTGCCGAATCAGAATATATTATTTCTACATCCTTAGATAATTCTGGGCCTCCATCTACACTGCCCTTAAATGGCTTGAGCTGCTCTTCAGAATTAGAGCAGCTCAAAGCAAATAGTAGGGTAAAAATATAAAGTACTAAGCGTACCACTAAGGAACTCTAATGGTGGTTGTTTCTCCAATCCAACAGCCAACTTGGTAGGAAGCACCTGGTTTCAAGCTTCTAAAAAAGATGTCTTCTTGTGAAGGGAAATACTTAGAAGCATTGGCAATTTTACGGTTTGCGTCGTCAGAAACACTTCCATCAACTGCTCTTGCTCGCTGATATTTGTCTACAGCAGCCCAAAATACAGTTTGTCCTTCAAAACCACCGCCGCAGGTGCCAGAACTAGCAGCATATAAATCGCCAATTAAAATTAAAGCCTTTCCCATATTTGGGTTAAACTTTAAAGCCTCGTTAGCCAAAGATCTAGCTCTACTAAAATTGTCTAGATTAAATTGTAGAACTGCAAAATCGTACAAGTAATTGGCCTTCTCTTTGCTATCGTTTTCCATATCAATTGCTTTTTGATAGAATTCTGCAGCTTTAGAGTAGTTTTTTGCTTGCTGATTTTTTCTAGCTAACACATACGCCAATTTTGCATTTGGTTCCGTTTGAAATTTGATTGTTGCTACTTCTAAGAAAATGTCGCTATCGAAACAGTTTTTGCTTGCATAGATATTGAAAATCATATCCTGAAGGTTCTTATTGCCCTTATCAGCAGCGTACTTAGGTGCGAATATTTTTTCAAGTTCGTCGCAATCTTTAATTAAAGTACCGCTTAAATCGCCGTCAACACTAAGACGAGCTTCTCTGTATTTGTCAGCGTTTTTATCGTTAGCAATATTGTAATCGGCAATTTTAATCAATTTTTCATATTCTACAAAAGCTTGTTCTTTGGTAATGTTGTTAGAAGCAAATTCTTTCAACACGGTTTTGAAGTAATTACTTAAGATGAAATATTCTGCATCATTTCCACCCAAATCAACCGCTTTTTTAAAGGTTTCGTAAATAGCCGTGTTGTTAGCAGGACGATAAATCAACATATCCGTACCTTTTCTACCTAAAACCGCTGGGTTTTTAAAATACTGGAAACGGGTATCGTAAATAAGGAAAAGCGTGTCGATTAAAGCTTCTTTTTTTGCTTTAACCGTTTCTGCCTTAATTAATCTTTTGTAAAGTACAATTCCATCTAAGTGGGTTTGTTCTCTAGCACATGGAGCATTATTAAAAACGTATCTCCAAGCTTCCATAGAAGCATCGAAATTTTCTTGTCTAAAAAATTCTCTGTAAACAGAGATTTGCTTCAAGGTTTCTAAACTGTCTTTGCCAAATTTATTTGGGCAATCTTCTTCCTGACCAATTATTGAAGTTAATGATTCTGAATTATTTACAACCTCGGTTGTGGTCTTTTCTTCAGCAGGAGACGTAACAACAGCAGGTGTGGCTTTGCATGATAATGTTCCTGCAATCAGCCAAATGCCTAGGGTTACTTTTAAAAAAATTATTGTTTTCATAACTTATAAATTTATTGTTAATCGTATTTACGTTTAATGAACCAAATGTCGTTCAAATTAAATCCAACATGGATTTTCAAATACTTTTGGCTTACTAAATTTTGTTGAGTGGTGCCAAATGTTCCAAATTCGAAAGCAGTGTTTAAATAACTAGGTGTTCTTCTTGGTTGACGTTTCAATGGCAAACCTGCCCCAAAAGTGATGCCAAACTCATTTAACTGCTTTCCGTCGAAAGCCAAAAACGATTGGTTATATCTAAACCCAGCTTGGTATCTAATGGTTTTCCAATAGTTTGATGGGTTAATAATTGGGGTAAAATAATCTGGAATATACTCAACACCAAGCAAATAGGTTAAGGAATTCGAGAAACTATCTCCACCTAGCAAAGACTTATACCGAGACCAATCTTGAAACTGTACATCGAATGTTAAATTAAGCTTATTCTGGATTTCGTAGTTTACGCCAAAAGCCAGATTAAACGGTAATTTAACTTTTTCATTTGCAAATTCTTCATTTACGGTGGTATCAATGCCCCTTGGTATTCCACTAGAATTAAAAATAAATCTGCTTGCTTGTAATGTACCAGTTGCATTTATACTGTTAGAAACGTCTCCAGCTAGACCGAAAATTAGATTTCTTTTAAAAAGCCCTTTATCTTTTAATGGATAACGGTATTGTACACCTCCACTAAAGAAAACATCTGCATATTTAGTTGTTCTGAGCGTTCGGGTATTAAAGGCTGAGGAATCTGCAATGATTAATTGCCGCTGCTCGTTTAAACTCCCGTACAAAAATGAAGCATCAACACCAACAGAAAATCTTTTGCCGATTGAAAACCCGTTAGTTAGGAAAATTCGATTAATTCCACCATTGCCTTCGAAATTGCTATAGTTTGGTACTGGCAATTGCTCAAGTGGGGAGCGTACTTTGTAGTTCACATTTGAATATGGGAATATTCCTACTGCGCTGCTCCACCATTTATTAACTGGGAAAGCGATTGAAAAATACGCAAGATTAATATCCGATTTCCGAAGATTCTTCTCGTTGGCATCGCTTAACCACAACTGTTCTGCTGAAATGCCAAATTCGAAATCTACCATTTTTAAGGATGCAAGTGAAGCAGGGTTACTGAGATTAAAGCCGTTAAAATCTTGAAGGGCAATTCCAGTTCCAGCCATACCTCTATTTCTGATAAAAGTTTGAGATTTTAGCTCGCCTAATCCAAATCTAGAATATGGGGAGCCATCGGTAACTGATTGAGCCGAGCTAAGGCTAGCAGAAAAAATAAAAATACAAAACAGCCAATTAGCTCTTTTCAACATTATGATTTAAAATTAATAGTAAGCCTTTAAAAATAAAATTTGGCGCTGCAAAGGTCACATTCTCAATCCGTTTTTCAAAAAAATGTGTATCACCACCAGAAAGAATAACATTAAGTTCACCTAAAAGCTGACTAGATTGCTGCAAAAATGCATTAATTTCTGCAAGCATTCCGTTCTGAACACCTGTTCTAATTGCAGCATTTGTGCTTAAAGGAGGCCAAGTTGTTTCCATTTCAGGATTCAACAACGGTAATTTGCCAGTGAAATTATGCAAAGCCTTAAAACGCATATTCAATCCAGGCGATATTATTCCGCCTAAATGAAGGCCATTTTGATCAATCAAATCTGCGGTTAAACAAGTTCCTAAGCTAAAAACCACACTTGCCTTTGCTGGAAATTCTGAAATTGTCGCCGCAATTAATGCTTTTCTATCTGCGCCCAAAGTATTAATGGTAAGATACTGAGACTTGAAAGGAAGCAAAATGGTTGCATCAAGCAATATTACTTTCCATCCCGCATATATAAGCAAGTTTTTAATTCTTTTTGTATTGGTTGCCACACTTGCTAAAAGTGCAGTACCTTTTTCGGTGGAAGGAAATTCAAATGGCCCTTCAGATGGGAATTTGCCATCTTTCATTACATCATCTTCAGCATTAAGCAATTGGTACTTTAGATAA
>DAIRTB010000138.1:0-1289 GCA_036804105.1 Bacteroidota bacterium
TGGTAGATAGAAAGCACAAGGCTTACCCTGTTTCTCCAGATTTTGTTGGCTTAAGTTTGGCCACTACGCTTCATAGCCACATCACCGTTAATTTTGATGATGATGAGGTTAGGGTGTATTTGGATTCAAGGTAGCTTGCTATGATTTTCCAAAGTTCTACTTATAGGATTTTAAGTTATCTTTGCGAAGATGAAAAATCATCTAAAACTAGAATTACATGATGTCATTTCAGGAAAGAACAAAGTTAGGCATGGAGCAATTATCTAAGCAATCGCCAGTTACCTTGGCAATGGCGTTGAAGCAGGTAGAAAAACTGAAAGCTCAGAGCAAAACAGAACACAAGAAGAAGAGAGTTTAAAACGATTACTATAATCCTAGTTTAGGAATAATTCTTGAAGACCTTCATGATGAAAACGTATTAACTAAAAACAATATTCTCTATTTTATAGACACGGTTTTCTATATAACTGAACAGTTTTGGAAAGAAGAGTAGTTCCTAATTAATAATTAATAAACACCCCTCCCCCTCTAAAACAACCGTAACCCAGCGGTTGCGCCAACCCAAGTGCGCATTCGTAAATTGTTGTTGATGGCTCTATCTTCTATTATAACTGGTTCTGCTTTGTAGACCGCAAAAAGTGGGAATGCTTCCTCAGCGGTTTTTTTGGTAAGGAATATGTTATAGGATGGGCCAAAATACAGTTTTACACCTGGAGCAAGCCTAAAGCTAAGTTGAAAATTGCCTCGGTTTAACATGTTAAAGGTATTAAGATTTCCTGCTGGCCTAATGGTGGTAGAACTTACATCAATGGCGAAATCCATGAAACGTTTGCTCCACGGATTTAAGCCGAAACCATAGCCAATCAGGTATAAATTTGGTCTGTTAAAAGGTTGCTGAAAAAATGCGGTTTCTGTATTTAAACGCAAGCCAAATATTAGATTGCTTTGAAGCCAGGGTCGTCCTGTACGCAGTTTAGCTTCAGCAAAACCCAATTCGTTTATGCCGATATCCAATTTATGGTATCCACTTTTCATAGAGATGTTGATGAGACCAATCGATGCACCCTTATTTTCTCCAGAAATATTGATTAATCCAACTTGCAACCCCTTGTTTTTTGAAGAAAAATTTAGTGGTGCAATTTGTAATCCTTTAAAGCTTTTGGCGTTGAAATTAAATCCGCCTGCCAACTGAAATGCTTTCACATTTCCAGTGTTAATGTTTAATCCGCCAGCCATTTGCATGCCGTATGCGCCCCTAATGGTTTGATTTACACCACCTGCAAGTTGAA
>DAIRTB010000138.1:1299-6155 GCA_036804105.1 Bacteroidota bacterium
CCCTAAGGGTATCGCCCACAAAATTAATCCCGCCTGCTAATTGGAAGCCATCCACTTTTCTCCGAACAAGATTTACGCCGCCACCCATCTGAAATCCTGCAACATGACCGCCTACAATATTTATTCCGCCAGCAATTTGAGATCCTTTTACGTTGAACCCCACGGCATTAAATCCACCACCAATTTGAAAACCGTGCATGTATCTTTTGTTTATGTTGAAGGCAGTACCAAACTCAAAAACCTCTGTGCCTCCTGTAAATCCGCCAACTACATTAAAAGAATATTTGTTGATTACCTTGCCCGATAAGGGACCATGATTGCCTAAAAAAGGAAGAAGCGAAATTTGCCCATTCCTGTAAAAATCTTGCTGAATGTTTTCTACATTGGTTAGTTGCAAGGCTGGAATTACCTTTAAACTGCTTGGGTTGTAGAAACTTGAATCCTTTATCTGAGGCAGGTAATTGGTAGAAATCGATGCTACATAATCTGTGTTGGCAGTGTCTAATCGCATTTTCGGAATGGTATCAACCACTGGGATTTTGCTAAGATAGACATCTAAATAAACGTTTTGAAGCGCAGAAATCTCTACAACCGTGTCTAAAAAACCAATTTTAGAAACTTGCAAAAAGTATTTAGCACTTTGGCGTTTTAACTTCATTTCGAAACGACCAGAATTATTGCTAACTGATGATGCCAAATTCTGTGATAAAAAAATACTCGCATTGGCTAGCGGATTTGGAAGAGTCGATTTTTGATTGAGGTAGCCAGATTTTTCGTGCAACTCATAAATGGTTCCAGATACTTTTATGAAGCGTTCTAATGGCGATAACTTCAGAATTAATACCTGGCCTTTAACTTTAATATTTAGGTTCTGATCTGGAAATAATCCAGCAAGTATATCTTTTAAATCGCCCTTTGTGCGCTTGGGAACAACTTGTGCATTCCTGTTTATTTCTAGCGGATTGTACGAAAATCTGCAATCGGTTTGCTTGCTTAATTCTTGCAGTAGGTTTTCAATCGAATTTGCGCCACTGGGTAATTGCACTTGCTTTTGTAAAATAGTTTGCCCTTTGCTTAGTAAGCTCCAAGACATCATCCATAAAAAGAAAAAATACTTAAGGCGCACAAGAAGAACCGTTTAGCAAGAAGCCACTGGAAGTTATGGTTAAGGTTAATCCAAGTGTTTCCGCAATTATTTCCAGCATCTGCTCCGGACTTTCGTTATTGAAATCTACCACAATTCTACAGTTTTCAAGACCAGAAGCTAGTTTTATTTCTACCTGATACAAGTTAGCAATACTCGCACAAACTTCTTTTAATGTAGCATTTTCAAAGCTTAATTGCTGCAATTCTGGAGCTTTTTCCACTGGTTTTTTTAAGCTAATAAACTTACCATCGGTAATTTCAATTTTTTCGTTTTGGTAGAGCATTAAACCTTCGGCAAACTTTGGTTTCACCCAAACAACACCTTCTGTAACCTGCACTTGCACAAGGCTTGGAGATACAACCTGCACATGAAAAGCCGTGCCCACATCCTCAATTAAAACATCTCCAGCCGAAACCTTGAAACGCTCACCATCTTTGTTGTTTACTTCGAAATAGGCTGATCCTTTGAGCTTTACAGTTCTGTTCTGAGCGAAAGTTGTCTTATCGAACTCCACAGAACTGCCAGTTTCTAGGCGCATAAAGGTTTTGTCTGAAAGCGTATCTGCAAAAGTTTCTGTGCTTGCGGTAATGGTGCTTAGGTTTTGGTTTGTGTTAAACATCCGAAGCGCAAGGAAACCAAGAATAAAAATCCCAACGGCAGCAGCTACCAAGTTTGGCTTAAACCACTTTTTGGTTTCGGGTTTATTTTCATTTTTTAGGGGGATGGTTTTAGGCGCAACCTCAACTTGCCTGCGTACATTTTCCCAAGCAGCATCTACATTGAAATTGGCCTGCTTAAGCGTTTGTGAGGAAGCATAAATCTTCCGGGAGGCTTCGAAAACGTCCCGATTTTCTTTTGATTCAGCTGCCCATTCTTCTACCTCATGTTGTTCAGTTTCATCGGCATTGCCACTGAAGTAGGCCGCTAAAAGTGCGTCCATATAGTTAAAATCTTCAGACATATTGCAGCACCTCCTTGGCTAAAATGGTTAGGAAAATCAGATTTAAATACGGTTTCAAACCCACACGAAGCATTTTTAAAGCTTTTCCCATTTGGTTTTCAACGGTTTTTATAGATAAGTTAAGCGCATCGGCAATCTCGGCATACTTCATGTTTTCAAAACGGCTGAGGGTAAAAATTGCCCTACATTGTGGCGGCAAAGTTTCAATTTGCTGTTGAATTAAAGCACTTAGCTCTTTGGTCTCAACTCCAACCTGCTCGTATGCATGTGGTGTGCTCGAAGCATCAAGCACATCCATGCTTTCGAAACGGTTTTGCTGCTTCAGCCTATTCAAAGCCGCATTGTGCACCGCTCTAAAAAGATAAGATTTTAGCGAGGTTTGCACTTCAATTTGCTCCCGTTTTTCCCACATTCTTATAAAAGTTGCTTGTACAACCTCCTCAGCGTCTTCACTTTGCTGGAAAAAATTGTTGGCATAATTGCAGAGCATGGCGTAATACGTTCTAAAAATATTTTCGAACGCACGCTCATTGCCCTCTTTAACCTCCTGCCAATTAGGTTTTTCCAAAACTTTGCCTTTGCTTACCGCAAAATAAACCATTTGTGCGCTCATTTTGCTAAAGACATTTTAAATTTAATCTTACCCCTATGCCCTGCGAAAAAAAATGTTCTTTTTTTCCTTTGGTGGGATTCCGTTTTCAACCATGAAGTAGAAATAAAACCGAAGGTTTTAAATCTGTGAAAATCCGGTGCGTTAATGCGAAGGGGTCACTCGGTTGAAAACCCCTCGCTCAGATATGTCACCCGCTTCGGGGCTCCAATGGGTCTGGACTGACGCTTGATTTTTTTAAAATTTGTTGAAATTCGTGAAAATCCGTTTGCCAAAAACCTACCCCAGTCCTTCCGAAGGAAGGGAGTTGGACAATACAACCGATGTGTAGAGATTTGTGCAAAAACCTAAATTTCTCTAATTGAAAACAACGCCAGCGATATTAGGCTTTCTACTTTATTGCGAATTATAACACAGGGGCACTGTGCACTTAAAATTAAATTTTACGCAGTAAAAGGTCTGTATTAGCGGTTGAAGATTTCTACTTTCAACTAACTTTGCCTGTGTGCAGAATTCTTTTAGATACTTTGTTATTTACAAACCATTCGGTGTGGTTTCTCAATTCAGTGGCGAGGCACCAACTTTAGCATCTCTGCATAATTTCCCGAAAGATGTTTACCCCGTTGGCCGTTTAGACAAAGATTCTGAAGGATTATTGCTCATAACCAACGATGCCTCTCTAAACCAAAAACTACTCAATCCGAGAAGTAAAACCTCTAAAACATATTGGGTGCAAGTGGATGGTGCAATCACAGAAGAGGCCATAGCGCAATTACGAAAGGGTGGTATTCAAATTACAACACCAGAAGGCAATCATTTTACAGCTCCTTGCGAAGTTAATAGATTAAATCCGCTTGAAATACAGGAGCTTCCTGAGCGAATACCTCCAGTAAGATTCAGAAAAAACATACCAACAAGCTGGATTTCCATAACCTTAACCGAAGGGAAAAACCGCCAAATCAGAAAGATGACTGCCGCAGTTGGTTATCCCACCCTCAGAATTGTGCGGGTAGCTATTGGTAACTATCAACTCCGGGAGTTCAATATTGGTAAAGTATGGGAGTTAGGGGCAGCAGATGTTGGATTTTTAATTTTTGGTTCTTGATTCTTGATTTTGGGTATCTAATGTTTGATTTTGGATGGTTTAAATCTTAACTGTGTCAAAATTAACTTTTTTGGAATTTCTGCCACCAACTTCTCGATAGTTGTTTATTAGAATTACGATTTACGTGGATGGCGTATCAAATAAGTCGCACGGCCGTGCGCCTCTATGTGCGGGGGCATTTTCACAGGAGGGCGTATGCAATGGGCGTATGCAATGGGCGTATGCAATGGGCGTATGCAATACGCCCCTACGTGCGTGCCAATCTATCGTGAAACCCATATATTATGCCACAAAAAAACCCGCAGAATAAAATCTCTGCGGGGCAAAAAACTGTCTAACCTAGAAACTATCTATTTTGCATTACCGTAACCTCACCATTCTCATCGAATTGGCGCTTGGTTACCGCTATTCCTTTTACATACTCTAATTCGTAAGCAATTTTACCGTTTGGATTCCAGAAGTACCAACGGCCATGTTTCAAACCATCCTCGTAAAAAGCTATGGCTACTTTGTTGCCTTTTTCATCTAATTGCATCCACTGACCAGACTTGATGCCTTTTTTGTAATTGCCTGTTTCTCTTACCGAACCATCTGCATTGTATGAAATTATTGGTCCATGTAATAAACCATTTTTAAACGTTATTATCTGTTCCAAGTTGCCTTGGTCATTTTTAACTTCCATCTTACCATTAAATGGCATTCCTTCACTATTTGTGTAAACGCCATTTGCTTGGTAGTTTCCCTGAGCCACTGATATCATCCCGATACCAAAGCTCAATAACATCATCATTAAAATCTTTTTCATCTTAAACCACCGTTTGTTTGTACATACAAAGTTAAGTAATCATTACTTAAATGTTATATAAATATTATGTAGAAAAGAATGGTGCATTTTTATTATATCACAACTAATTCATAATCAGGTAATTAATTTTTCAAGATGATAATAGTGAATTAAAAACTTAACATTGGATGTTTCAAATGTTACTAAAAAAGTTTTAATTGAACGGCTTTTAGCGTAAAACTCTTGCGA
>DAIRTB010000139.1:0-6124 GCA_036804105.1 Bacteroidota bacterium
CATTGGAATAGTGAAAAAGCTGGTTGCAAGTGATGATGCCGCCAAATGTGCCGCTCCCAATTTGCCAACCATTACATTATCTACAATCCCAATGAGAATGTAACTTAACTGACCTAAAATTACAGGGAAAGCTAAATTAAATGTTTGCTTTATTTCAGATCGCATGGAACTGCAAAGGTATTTAAAGAAAGGCTAGAGATTGAGATAATAAGCAATAAATACTGTTTTTATGAAATCGAGCTTGAACGAAACCTAAAATTCAGCTAGCTTTGAGCTTAGAATTTGCAAGATAAGTGGCTGAAAATAGAAAAATCCTTGTGCTTTTGGAGTTTGGTTTCCCGCCATATCGTCGATTTATCTTTGATTATTTAGCCAATTTACCTAATGTAAGTTTACGAGTAATTCACAATGGAGAAAAATTTCCAAATCCTGAAACATCAGAAAACTACCAAATTACACAGGCAAAGAGCTTTAAAATTGGCAGGTTGGTTTTCCTTGATAATATTGCAAAACACATTTCTTGGGCTGATATTGTATTGGCTTCATTTAACGTTTATCGCCCAAGTACTTGGTTACCGCTGATGTGGAGTAAAAAACCATTCGTTTTATGGAATCCAGGAGGCGGAAATAACCTGAACAACTACATTAACAAATCTTTCCGAAGGTACTTTATTGCCAAGTCTGCTCATTATTTGGTTTATACTGAAAAAGCTCGTTTGGAACTGATGGAAAAATGGGACATTAAATCTACCAAAATAACTTCCGTGGGAAATACAATTCCCGTTAAATTAATCGAAAACGAAATCAACCAAAAAAAATATTTTCTTTTTGTTGGCAGATTGCAGGAGCGAAAAGGTTTACAACTTGCTATAAATGCAATAAGCAACTTAAATGCAGCCGGCAAGCAATTTCATTTCAAAATTGTAGGCGATGGTTCTTCAGAGCAAATGCTGAAAGAATTGGTTTCTGAACTGAAATTAAATCATTTAATCAGTTTTTATCCTGGCACATTCGATGAAAATCTTATTTCAGATTATTTCAAAGATGCCATTGCATACCTCTCGCCACAAGCCATTGGATTAGGCGTTATTGAATCTTTTGGATATGGTATACCTCCCATATTTCTTTCTGATGGTTATCATGGCAAAGAGAAAGATTTGGCCAATAATAAAAATTCTTGGATTTGTTCAAATTCAATTGAGCTTGAATATGCCATTATTGAAGCTGCAGATAACCCAAAAGTTTGGCAGGAAAAACATCAACAAGCAAGAAAAACCTATTTAGAACATTGCAACCCAAAATATACACTTCAGGTATTTGAGCAAGTATTACTAAAACAGTGAACACAAAAAAAAGGGCTTTCGCCCTTTTTAATTATCCATATTTTGAAGATTATTTCTTGTTCAGAACTTCCAAAATATCGTTGGTAATATCTAGTTCTGGTCTCCCAGCAACAACACCATTGCCCGCACTTGTAAAAGTGAGTACATAATCGTAACCTCTTTCGGCACGAATGGCTTCTACAACAGACATTATTTTTCCTCTAATTTGGGTTACCATTTCCTCTTCGTCTTGCATTAAATCGTTCGATAGTTTGTCTCTTTGTGCCATCAACTTTTGTTGGGTTCTCATTAGGTTTTCTTCGGTAATTCTACCCAACTCTGGCGACATATTGTTAGACTGTACTTTCTGTTGGAAATCCATCATAGACTTTTCGAACTTCTCTATGTCAATATTTAAATCGGCTTCAGATTTTTTGTATTTGGCTTCCAAACGTTTTTTAATAACTTGGAAATCAGTGTATTTATCAAAAAGTTTTTCTGAATTCATAAACACAATAACCCCATTACTCTTAGATAAGTCTACGGGTACATCTGGCAAGGCACCAATGTCCATGGTTGTATCTGTATCAATTGTAGTTTCAACTTTTACTTCTTCTGGGGGCGTACTTTTTTTATCTGAAAAATGGAGTACATAGAGCACAATTAAACCTACTGCCAAGAGCAGGTTTAGTGGTAAGATTAATTTATTCACTTGATTATTTAAAGTTTTGTATAACGTGTGGTGGTTGTTTCTGGGCGTTTCTTAATAACGTCTTTTGTTTTCTTTTTGTCTTTGGTGATGAAATTAATGCTGAAGAAAAATACATTTCCACCTAAATTGCTGTAAGGTTTTACATTAAGTTGGGTTGGCTCATCTAATTCTGTAAAATTAGTATTCAATAACGAAGTGAAATAATATTGAAACTTAAAGGTTACACTGGACTTGGTTTTGAAACCAACAAAAGCGGCAGGTAAAAATAAATTGGTACGATCGCTATCGAACCAAGTGCCAAATTTATCAACCTTCCTTTTGCCTTGAAATGTTTTCTCTTTGTAGTGGAATGCCAACTCTGCGGCGCCACCAGCGAATAAATAGCCCTTTTTCATATCACCAATTTTAATGGCCAAAGGAACGCCTAAATTGTAGGTACGGTGTTTTGTTCTTGTAACTAAAGTGTTATTATACCTTGCAATAAAACCAATGTTTTTTAATTCTAAACCGGAGTAAATACCCACCCTTGAATTCAAATCGAAATTCCAGTGATAGGTTGTGTGGAAAAACAAGGTAAAGCGCATCGGATTTTTAGGAGCATTTACATCAACATCGAAATCTACAAATGAAAAAATAACTTCTCCACCTGTTGCTGAGTAGACCTTATTTGATTTCTGGTTTTCTTCGTCTTTTGGTGTAGTTTCTGGTTCAGTTTCTGTCTCTTCTTGAGAGTAGGCAAATGAACAAGACAAAAGTATAAACGTAAGGGTAAATAGTTTTTTCAACATAACTAATAATATTATTTCCTAAAATTAATCTTGCTTCGAAGGTAAGGAAACTAAAACGGATTTAAAAAATTCCCAGAATTTGGCTAAATCTCCAATATGCGCACGTTCGTCGGGAGAGTGAGCTCCTTTTATGGTTGGGCCAACTGAAATCATTTCTAAATTCGGATAAATACCGCCAATTATTCCGCATTCCAAACCAGCATGAATAACTGAAACATGCGGCTCGTGGCCAAGAAAATCTGCATATTTAGTTTGCACCGATTTCAATAATTCAGATTGTGGTACTGGTTTCCAACCAGAATATTCGTTTTCGTGAACTACCTCTGCACCCATAGGATGGAAAATAGAATCTAACACTTCTGTAAGATATGTTTTTCTAGAATTTATGGAAGATCGAAGTAAGAACATCATTGTAAACGTGCCATCTTTCCATTGAATTTTAGCAAGGTTTAAGGATGTTTCTACCAAATTAGCTAACTCATTATCCATAGAAAACACACCATTGGGAGCTGCATTTAATGCTTGTATTAATTTTTTAGAATCGCTAATATTCAAGGCTTTATCTGCTTCAGCTTCATTAAATGGTCCAAAGGAAATTTCAAGTCCAGGTTCTTTGCTTGCAAGTTCTTCGTGCAGATTAGTGGCAGTTTCTTTAAATATCTGCTCAAGCGCTTTAACCTGATTTTCCTCAATCAAAATTACCGCTTTTGCTTCTCTTGGAATAGCGTTTCTCAAACTTCCTCCAGAGATTTCTGCAACCTGAAAGGCCTTAGTTTGATACATAGCATTCAGCAATCTACCTAAAATCTTATTCGCATTGCCGAGCTGTAGAATTATATCAACACCAGAATGGCCTCCTTGCAGACCAGAAACAGTTAAAGCATATGGTTTCGAATTATCTGGCCATTCATCCTGCGAAAAAGAAAAAGAAACCGTAGAGTCTATACCGCCTGCACACCCAATGCAAATCTCGCCGGTATCTTCTGTGTCTAGGTTGATTAAATATTTTGAATTGAGCCAAGGCGCTTGAAGATTCTTAGCGCCCGTCATACCCGTTTCTTCGTCTATGGTAAAAAGCGCTTCTATTTCGCCGTGTGGCAGATTTTGATCGCTTAAAATGGCCATGGTTATGGCAACTCCTAATCCGTTGTCTGCGCCAAGGGTTGTGCCGTTTGCTTTAACCCAATCGCCAGCAACCAACATTTCAATACCTTGAGTTTCGAAATCGAACTGAGTGGAATCGTTTTTTTGGTGAACCATATCTAGATGGCTTTGTAGAATCACAGGTTCCAAATTTTCATATCCTTTGGTAGCTGGCTTGCGGATTAGCACATTTCCAGCAGGATCTGTTTCAGTTACTAATCCGAGCGACTTGCCAAAATCTTGCATAAAGGCAATAACTCTTTCTTCTTTTTTACTTGGACGTGGCACTGCGTTTAATGCGGCAAAGTGCTGCCAAACAATTTGAGGTTGTAAATCTGTTATTTTCATAATTAGACCATAAATTTAGTTATTTTACAACTAGTTCGTCTCTTAAACGTTATAAAACCATGCAGCAAAGTGAAAAATTATTCGGACTCTTTCCACTTCAGGTATTGCTTTTACCAGGCGAAAAGATTCAATTACATATTTTCGAACCTAGGTATAAGCAACTTATACAGGACGTTACTGCTCAAAAAACATTTTTCGGCATTTTATATACCGCAGATGGAATTGAAAAAAAAGTAGGTTCTTTGGTTCAGGTGAAAGAGATAAATCAGGTTTATCCCGATGGCAGAATGGACATAACCATTTACTGTCTTTACAATTTCTACTTAACCCAGTTTCTACCTCATTATCCAGAAAAATTATATAGCGGCGGATTTGTAACCTTGATTACGCCCCCAAAAAAACCAAGTTCCGCCAAATTAAAAGAAGCCATAAAGGCCTACCAAAGAGCAATAGAATTGCCCGAAGACGATGAGCAATTGGGCTTAAACGGCATTGCAATGCTTTGTTGCATAACCACTTTAGATAAATTAGATTTCGTTCTTTTATGCGATAACTATAAGAAATGCGAACTTTTTCTTGTAAATGCGCTTACAGTAAAAATGTCTATCTTGCAGCAGGAAGATCAGAAGACTGATTTCTTCCATTTTAATTAAAACGGCTCACTCGAATCCATTCTCATTTTAGAAAATAAAAAAGCCACTTAGTGTAAATACTAAGTGGCTTTTTGATTAGTCTGCTTTAACTATTGTGCTGGTGCAGCCTCTGGAAGGATACTATTCGGATCTTGTCCATCTGCAGGTGCTGGAGCTGGATTTGCTGGCGCATTTTGATCAGCAGGTGCGGCAGGGGCAGCTCCACCTGGAACAACAGTATTACTTTCTGCGGCTCTATCTTGAATTTCTGATTTTGTTGGGTTATCGCCAATATTGTCTCTATCTATTGCGAAGTTGATTAACAAAGCCAATGCAAATAAACCACCTGTTAAACTCCAAGTAATTTTCTCTACGATATCGGTAGTTCTTTTAACGCCCATAACTTGGTTGGAGCTAGAAAAATTAGCAGCAACGCCACCACCTTTAGGCTTTTGAATTAATACGATAAGCGTAAGAAGAACGCAAACAATTATGATTAGAATGGTAATAAATTCGTACATTATTTTAATTTTTCAATAAGGTTTGCAAAGTAACTTAATTTTTCAGGATAAAGCAAACCTAATTTTTCGTAGATTTCAATTGCATCTTCTCTTCGGCCATATTCTGCATATAAATTTGCCAAGGTTTCTGTTACTAAAGGCTCCTTTTCAAGCTCCTCGATTGTTTTTACGGGATTTGGTTTATTGGCATTTACTTCTTCAGGCAACTTAAAATCGGCTACAAAATCTTGAATATCCATTGATTCTGCACCTAAATAATTGTCGCTTACCCGAACAATTTCTTCTATTTTAGGAATTCGCTTTATAGTCGCTTTATGTGCATAGCTAGAAAACCATTCCAATCTAGATTTTCTTTGCTCAGCTTGCTCTGGTGTTTCGTTTGGTTTTTCTTCTTCCTGAAAATTAAGGTTTAATTCTTCTACCTTTAAATTAATTTGCTCATTTTCAGCGTTTATTATCTGCACTTGATCACTATCTAATAAGGCTTTCCACTTTTTATCTATGGCCTGGAGCGCTGCATTATCTTCTAAATCGATGGTTTCAACGTTTATTTTATTCAATTGTGTATCTGCTTTATGTTCTAGTATTTCTTCACTCTTAATTTCGTTTTCCGGCACCAGATTTGTTGAACTGCTCAAACTTTCGGTTTCGAAATTCT
>DAIRTB010000140.1:0-6113 GCA_036804105.1 Bacteroidota bacterium
TTTTTCTTTGCGTCTTAGCGCCTTTGCGAGATTAAAATTTCACGCTAAGCCGCAGAGCCGCAAATGGTTAAATAAACATCACAACCTTAAAAGAAAAGCGGCTCAATTGAACCGCTTTTTTATTTCCTTTTTGATAAGGATAAAACCCTAGTCTTTTTGGGATTTATCTGGCTTATCGCCTTTACCGCCAAATACTGAGAAACGTACATAACGTTTTGGATTTGCTTTTAAATCTAACAACAATGCATCTAAATCTGCTGCGCTTTTTTCTAGGTTTTCGTAAAGTTTTTTATCGTTAACCAACATTCCCGCAGAACCTTCTCCTTTTTCAATTTTCTGCATCACCATATTCAAAGAAGCAGTAGTTTTATTCAGATTTTCTAATGTCTTGTCTAAATCTCCATTGGCAAGCACTGTAGTGGTTTCATCTAAATTTGTGATGATACTTTCTAGTTTTTCTGAATTTTTGGCTAGCGTAGTTGCAAATTTTTGAAGGGAACTCGTAATATTTTGAATTTTGGCAGTTTCGCTATTTACCATTTTATCAATGGTTGCCATGGTATTATTTAGAGAAGCAAGTGTGTTCTGAATTTGATTTGAAGCTAAGATTGCGTTCAGACTTTGGGTAATGGTATCTAAAGAAACTACAAGCCGATTAACTTTTTCTGAAATTGGTTTAAGCTCTGCTTCAATTTTATCTGTAAGCCCCATTTTTATTTCAGATCTTAAGGTGTCTCCAGATTCGTGATAAGCAGAAATTGTAGCATCTTCAGGGAAAGAGATTTCTACGATTTTTGTACCAATCAAATCGCTAGTTGTAATAAAAGCCGTTGCGCCTTTGGGTATTTGCAACCTGTTGCTAACGGTTATGCCAACCACAATTTGGTTGTTTTCTCCCAAGAATATGTCGTTTACAATACCAACCTTATGGCCTCTAAATACAACTTCCGAAGATTTAGGCATGTTTTTAATGTCGGTATA
Source organism: Bacteroidota bacterium (assembly GCA_036804105.1). Lineage (GTDB taxonomy): Bacteria > Bacteroidota > Bacteroidia > UBA7662 > DAIRTB01 > DAIRTB01. The sequence continues at coordinate 982 of DAIRTB010000140.1, forward strand.
AATGGCGTAATAATCACTCTGCCGGCCAAAAATGTCTTTACCTTTCATAAAGTTAAAGCCCAAGTACATCAGTACAATGGCGATAACTGAGAAGATGCCCACCTTGGTTTCGTTCGATATTTTAGTCTTTTTCAATTTCGTAATTTTAAATTAATTTCTTCTATCTGCGGTTTCTTTGAACTCCTTTATGGCTCTGTATATGGCGTTAGACATTTTGTCTTGCCCTTGCGAAGATGCAAGAAATTTTTCTTCCGCAGCATTGGTAAGAAAACCAGATTCTATCAACACACTTGGCATTGCGGTTTTGTATAACACTAAGAAACCTGCTTCTTTTACGCCCCTGCTTAACCTTTTTTCGCTTTTACTAAATTCTCTTTCTACTTTTTCTGCCAATGCAAGGCTTTGCCCTCTGTTAGATGATGCCACTAAATTTAAGATAATATGGCTTTCTTCGGAGTTATCGAACCCTTCGTAGATTTCTTTATAGTTTTTTTCTAGTTTAATTACAGAGTTCTCCCTTTTTGCAACTTCAAAATTAGCAGAACTTTTGTGCATACCCATTACATAAGTTTCGGTTCCGTATGCAGCTTTGGGGCCAGCATTACAATGAATGCTTACAAAAACATCTGCTTTTGCTCTGTTTGCAATATTTGCACGCTCATGGAGTTCAATAAACTTATCCTCATTGCGTGTGTATATAACTTTCAAGTCGGGATGGTTATCCTCCAAAAGTTTACCAACCTTACGTGCTAGGGCAAGTGTTACTTCTTTTTCCTTTTTAGACGATCCAAGGCAGCCCGAGTCGTGCCCGCCGTGCCCAGCATCTAATACAATGGTTCTTATTTGGTGCGGCTTCAAATCTGATTTAAAGCCGGCAAAAAGAATTATGCAACTAAGTACAATAATGTTTCCGAATCTTTTCACTTAACGTATTTTTGCGCTTCCTAATGAGTTATTATACTAACAACAATAAAAAAACGGGTTTTAGTGCCAATTGGTACAAAGCTACTAAGCAAAGCTGTAGTTTTGTTGTTGTTCAGCGCCAATCTTTGAAAAGTTTACTTTTATTAATACTCTGTTTTTTTTGTGTTGCTCAGGTTTTTGGGCAAGAACCTAAAAAAACCGATTCCTCTGGCGTAATTCAATATTTCAATAACGACAGCATTATTAACCAAAGAAACTTAGCCGATTCTCTGGTTTCTGACTCCATTTATGTGGATAGCCTAAGTTCTGATTCTTTGGTTCAAACCATAAATCCAACTGAAACAAGCGACGATTTTGAAGCCGATGTGCTCTACAAAGCAGACGATACTACTTTTATCGACCTCGTAAACCAAGAAATCCACCTAATAAATAATGCCGAATTAAAGTACCAAGATATAGAGTTGAAAGCCTATTACATCATTATCAACCTAAAAAATAGTACCATAACCGCTTTTGGTAAAATTGATAGTTTGGGCGAGCTTATTGGCAAACCTGCTTTTAAGGAAGGCGAAGAAACCTACTTAAGTAGGCACATGATTTACAATTTCAAAACCAAAAAAGCCAGAATTAAAGATGTTTTTATGGAACAAGGCGAAACTTTTATGTTTGCCGAAGACGTGAAAATGATCAACCCAAAGGTAATGACCACCCGAAACTACCGCTTTTCTACATGCAACAATCCAGAACATCAGCACTATTACCTAAATATTTCTAAAGCAAAATATCTAGCCGACGATAAAATTGTGGGCGGGTTTTCTTACTTGGTTGTTGCCAACACGCCCTTACCCGTTGGTTTGCCATTCGCCTATTTCCCATTAACAAAAGGAAAAAAAGCAGGCGTTATTCCCCCAACTTTTGGAGAATCTCCAACTCTTGGCTTCTTTTTACAAAATGGGGGATATTATTTCCCAATTAACAACAAAGTAGATCTCGCAATTAGAGGCGATATATATAGCTTGGGCAGCTGGGCATTAAGTGCAAATTCTAATTACGCAAAGATTTACAAGTACAATGGCAATGTTAATATAAGGTACTCAAACCAAAGATTTGGAGATAAAGAAGCCGCAGATTTTAGAGTTAACAAAGACTTTTTAATTAATTGGTCTCACAGTCAAAACCCTTTGGCTAGACCAGGAACCACCTTTTCTGCTTCAGTAAATGCTGGAACTTCCACAGCTTTGGCCAATACCAGTTTTAATAGTACCGACTTCCTTCAAAACTCTTTAAACTCTTCTGTTAATTACGGCAAAACATTTGCAGGAAAACCTTATAGTTTCAATACCTCCTTAAGACATTCACAAAACACCAGAGATAAATCGATTAGTTTAACCCTACCCGATGCAACCTTTAACGTACAAAGAATTCAACCATTCGAAAGGAAGAAGAAGATTGGTGCAGACCGTTGGTACGAACAAATTGGCGTTTCTTATTTGGCACAGTTTTCCAACCAAATTAATGGCACAGACTCTACACTTTTTAAGGGAGATTTACTGGAAAAAATGAATTTAGGGGTAATTCACAGAATTCCTATAAATGTATCAATTCCCGTTTTAAAGTATTTCCCTGTAACTCCTGGTCTAAATTATGAAGAGCGTTGGTATTTCAGATCGGTAAATCAGCAGTACAATATCGAAGAAAATAGGGTTGACTTAGACACCACCTACGGTTTCTTCGCAACTCGAAATTACGATTTCAATATTGCAGTTAGAACCAACTTATACGGGACCTATCAAACAAAAAAGGGAAAAATAGCTGCAGTTAGACACTCCTTTTTCCCTTCTTTCGGCTTTAACTACCGCCCAGATTTCTCAACCAATAGTAAATATTATGGCGATGTTCAGATAGATTCTATCGGCAACACCCGCAAGTATTTCAGATTTTCTCCTACCACTATTGGACAACCTCCAGCTGGCAAACAAGGCGCTTTAAATATGAATTTCGACAACAACCTAGAAGCGAAAATCAGAACGAAGTCTGATACGGGTGTTGTGCTGAAGAAAATTAAAATTATAGACAGTTTCCGTTTCGGAACCTCTTACAACATAGCTGCCGACAGTTTAAAATGGGCAGCAGTTGCTTTCAATGGAAGAACAACCTTCGGCAATAATTTCCAGGTTCAGTATGGCACAACTTACGATTTCTACGATAAAGACCTGAATGGCAACCGAATAAATCAGTTTCTAGTAAACACGCAAGGCAAATTTTGGGAACAACAATCTGCTTTTCTAACCTTTTCTGGAAGTTACCAAAAGAATACCCAGCCCCAAATTGATCCGAGCTTAGGTACTCCTCAAGAAATAGATTATATTACCAGAAACCTAGCTTATTTTGTCGATTTCAACGTGCCCTTTAACTTCGGTTTCAACTATAACCTCAACATTACAAGACCAAGAACGGTAAGAGAAAGAACCCAAATTACCCAGGCGCTAAGTGTTCAAGGCGATGTGTTGATTTCACAATTCTGGAAAGTAGTAGTAAATACAGGTTACGACTTTAAGAGCAAACAAATAACCACCACCAACATCAACATACTAAGAGATTTGCATTGTTGGGAGTTGGGCGTCTCCTTAATTCCATTTGGGCAGCGCCAGAGTTACATTCTTACCTTCAGGCCGAAAGCCAGTTTATTGCAAAGTTTAAGGCTAACCAGACAACGCAACTGGTTCGATTATGGGTTGTAGATTTAAACAATTATCCATTTCTGGTTAGTTAGTTAAGCCGCTAATACCCTAAGTTTGCTTAAATGAAAACGCTTAAAACTTTTGGTAAACAACTTCTGCCATTGCTAATTGCGGTAGCTGCTATGGCATTTACCTTTAGGGGTGTTGAAATCACTTTCCAGCCTGGGGTCGATCCGCCGCTTTTTTGGGTCTTTAATCATTTAGCCGAAACTGGTTTTGGCGTTGGTCAGCATATTTTATTTCCACATGGAATTCTAGGATTCTTAATGTATCCCTTAGGCGAACTGTATTTCCTGGCACAGCTGGTAAAGTTGACATTGCTTACCCTAATCTCATTTCATCTACTCAGCTACCTCGATACCAAACCTTGGCTTCGGGCACTCATAGTTTTCTTTTCGCTCTGTGCATTTATTCAGATTGCAAGTTTTGTAACCGTAATTATAACCGCAACCCTGCTGTGCTTTCTGCCAGGTTTTAATAATCCGAAAAGCAAATGGATTATCATTGCCCTGCTGCTCAGTGCTTTCGGAGTTTATGTAAAATCTTATGTGGCCATAATGGGTGGTATTTTCACCTTCGGATTTTTAGCCTATCAGCTCATCATCCACAAAAATTATAAGATTTTCTTTGCGGGCATACTTGGCGTTTTGGCATTAATTGCAGGCTTTTGGTTAATCATTTTCGGCAATTTCCAGTACTTCTTCACTTTTATAATTGGCCAGCTACATTTGGTAAGCGATAATTCGTCTGCCGCTTCTTACTACCCAGAAAACAATTGGTGGTACTTGGGTTTGTCTTTATTTTTTTTATTGGCGATTTTCTGCCTGCAAGTAAACAAGAAAACAATTTTCTACCTCTTCTTAACGGCATTAACGCTTTTTGGGGCTTGGAAACATGGGATGGCTCGGGAGGATATTTACCACGCAAGAGGATTAATGTATTTCGCCATTGTTATTAGCAGTATCTACATTTTGTTTGTTGGCAAGCGCATCCTCCTAAAAACATCTTTGCTCTGTCTGGCCATTTATTTCTTTTCAGCCAATCTAAAAAACTCGGTAAACTATCAGGAGACAAAATTTACTTTCTATCCGGAAGCCAACTTGTTCAAATCGATTTACCATTTAGAAGAGATAAAGATTGAAGCTGCAGAAGAAATTAGGAATTCAATTGCCATTAACAAACTTCCCGATAGCATTTTACAGATAATTGGCCAAGCCAAAACCGATTGCTACCCTTGGGATTACTCCATCATCGCTGCCAATAACCTTAACTGGCAACCCAGACCAGTGCTGCAAAGCTATGCAGCTTACACCCCATTTTTAGACGAACAAAACGCCAAATATTTCACCAGAAGACTCGCTCCCGAATACCTAATTTGGCAATACGAGAAAATAACAGGTGATGCAAACGGTTCTAAAATGCAGAGTATCGATGGCCGATATTTATTGAACGATGAGCCACAAACCT